>JANLQT010000283.1:0-10141 GCA_031368035.1 Rhodobacterales bacterium
GACGCGGATCGACCATCTGGGTCAGACTTGCGCCTACGACGAGATGTCCAGTTGGGCGCTGTTCTACACTTCGGTGTTCGAGGGCACCAAATCCGCCGTGGTCGATGTCGCGGACCCCGACGGGCTGGTGCGCAGTCAGGCGCTGTGTTCGGGCGGTTTGCGCATCAGGCTGAACGGGGCCGACCAGCGGCGCACGCTGGCGGGGCAGTTCGTCGAGGAAAGCTCTGGTTCCGCCGTGCAGCACATCGCCTTTGCCTGCGACGACATCTTCGCCACCGCCGAGGCGCTGACGGGCTTGGGCTTTCCCTTTCTGCAGATCGGCGCCAATTATTACGAGGACCTGCGCGCCCGGTTCGGGCTGGACCTGAGTCTGACGGCGCGGCTGAAGGCGTTCAACATCCTGTATGACGAGGACGCGGGCGGCGCCTTCCACCAGTTCTATTCCGACGCCCGGCCCGAGGGGCTGTTCTTCGAAATCGTCTCGCGCACGGGCACGTATAAGGGCTTTGGTGCGATGAATGCCGCCTTCCGCATCGCGGCGCAAAAGCGCCGCCGCAAGGCGCATGGCCTGTCGCCGATCTGACCCCGCACCAGACCGCACAGGGCCTTTCGCAGTCGCAGAAACCCCCCTATCCTGCGCGCAGATTTCGCCCGGAGGTTTCATGGCGCAGCGACTGCATCTGGTATTCGGCGGCGAGCTTGTCTCGCCCCAGAAAAGCGTCTTCAAGGACGTCAGCAAGATCCACATCGTAGGCATGTTTCCCGATTACGAAACCGCCTTCTCTGCCTGGAAGGCCGAAGCGCAGCGCACCGTGGACAATGCCCATATGCGCTATTTCATCGCGCATCTGCACCGTCTGCGGGAAGATGGCACGTCTGGCGGAGAGATGGGCGTCTGATGGGCTTTTCGCTGGGGCTGGCGCTGTACCGCCTGTCCGGCCAGCGCGAGGCGCGGCGGACCGAGCCTGCGCCGCCCCGCCCTCAGGGCCGGCTGGTCTGGCTGCACAGCCCTTCGGGCGATTCGCGCCCCGCCGTGCTGGAACTGGCGCGGCGCATGATCACCGATGACGGCGTGCCGGTGCTGCTGACCAGCCCCGAGCCGCACGCCCTGCCGACTGACGCCGTGCTGACCGCGCCGCCGATCGACCGGGCCGAGGAAGTGCGCGCCTTTCTTGACCATTGGCGCCCCGAAATCGCGGTCTTTGCCGAAGGCGAACTTCGGCCCATCCTGATAGAGGAACTGACCCGCCGCCGCATCCCGCGCCTGATGGTCGATGCCACGGCGCCAAGGCTGGTGGAAGGGCGGCGCGGCTGGTTTCCGGGCCTGACGGCGCATGCGCTGGCGCAGTTTCCCCGCATCCTGCTGCGCGACGAAGCCGCCGCCCGCGCCTTTCGCAAGGCTGGCGCCCTTGGCGACACGCTGATGATCAGCGGCCCGATGGAGGAAGCCTCGGCCGCCCTGCCCGGCAATGAACGCGACCGCGCGGCATTGGCGGCGGCTCTGGCGACGCGGCCGGTCTGGCTCGCCGCCGATCTGCCCGCCGACGAGGAAGCCTTGGTGATCGCCGCCCACCGCGAGGCGCTGAAACTGGCGCACCGTCTGGTGCTGATCCTGGCGATGGAGGACCCAAGCCGGGCCTCCGATCTCGCCGCCCGGCTGGAAGCGGACGAAGGCTGGCATGTCGCCTGCCGCCAGCAGGATCAGGACCCGGGCGGCGAAACCGAAGTCTATCTGGTCGATGGCGGCAGCGCGGATGCCGGGCTGTGGTATCGGCTGGCCCCGGTGGTCTATCTGGGCGGCGGCCTGGGCGAAACCGGCTGCCGCCGCAACCCGATGGAAGCGGCGGCCTTGGGATCTGCCCTGATCCTGGGGCCGCGTCAGGGGCCATGGACGCGCGCCTATGGCCGGCTGACCCGCGCGATGGCGGCCCGGGTCATCGCTTCGGCGGGCGATCTGTCGCTGGCGCTCAGCGATCTTTTGTCGCCCGACCGTGCGGCGCGGCTGGCGCAGGCGGCCTGGACCATCGCCTCCGAAGGCGCCGAAGTGACCGAGGACGTGATCGAGACGATCCGCGCCCTGATGGACGGCACCGCCCCGCCCGATCTGTCCCCCGCAACACCTCCCGCCCTGCCCAGGCCCGTGCCGAGGCAGGCCTGATGCGCCCGCCCGCCTTCTGGAACGGCAAGCTCGGCTGGCAGGCGCGGGCGCTGGCGCCGCTCGGCTGGCTTTACGCCGCTGCCACCGCGCGGCGTCTGTCCAAAGGGCCGGGCTACCGCGCCAGTGTGCCGGTGATCTGCGTCGGCAATCTGACCGTCGGCGGCACCGGCAAGACCCCGACGGTGATTGCCCTGATCCAGCGCCTGACCCAGCGCGGAACCAAGGTCGTGGTCGTCAGCCGCGGCCATGGCGGCGCGCTGCCGGGCCCGGTGCAGGTCGATCCCGCGCGGCATCTGGCGGCGGATGTCGGGGATGAGCCGCTGCTGCTGGCCGCCTTCGCCCCGGTGATCGTCGCGAAGGATCGCGCGGCAGGCGCGCGGATGGCCGAAGGCCTGGGCGCGCAGGTGATCGTGCTGGACGACGGGTTCCAAAACCCCTCTGTTCTCAAGGACTTGAGCCTGATTGTCGTCGATGCCTCGATCGGTTTCGGCAATGGTTATTGCCTGCCCGCCGGGCCGCTGCGCGAGCCGGTGGACGTGGGCCTGTCCCGCGCCGATCTGGTGCTGGCCATCGGCGATGCTGCATCGCAGCAAGACTTCGCCGCGCGCTGGGGCGAGCAAATTGCTGCACCTTTGCTGCGCGGCGAACTTCGGCCCTTGCAGATGGGCATGGACTGGAAGGGCGAGCGTGTGCTGGCCTTTGCCGGCATCGGCCGACCGCAGAAGTTCTTCGACACGCTGCGCGGCGAGGGCGCCATTCTGGTCCGCACCGAGGCTTTGGACGACCACGCCCCGCTGTCCCCCGCACTGCTGACACGGCTGGAACAGGAAGCCCATCAGCGCGGTGCGCAACTGGTCACGACGGAAAAGGACGCCATGCGACTGCCCGCCAACTTCCGGATGAAGGTGCTGACGCTGGTGGTGCGGCTGGAGATCGAGGACGATGCCGCGCTGAGTGAAGCGCTCCGTAGGATGGGTGATTCACCCATCCTCTTTTCCAAGGCATGATGGGTAAATCACCCATCCTGCGAAAGTCCGGCCCATGAAGCACATGACCCAGCCCAGCCGCCCGATCGACGGCGCCTGCCATTGCGGGGCAGTGCGGTTCCGGGTCCGCCTGACCGATGGGTTCGCCACGATCCGCCGCTGCACCTGTTCCTATTGCCGGATGCGAGGGGCCATTGCCGTCTCGGCCCAGCTGGACGGGCTCGACCTGGTGCAAGGCGCCGAAAGCCTGACTTTGTACCAATTCGGCACGGCACGGCGCAGCATTATTTCTGCAAGACCTGCGGCATCTACACCCACCACCAGCGCCGCTCGACCCCCGGGCAGCTTGGCATCAACGTCGCCTGTCTTGCCGGGGTCAACCCGTTCGATTTTCCCGAGGTGCCGGTGATGGACGACGTGAACCACCCCGCCGATACGGGCACCGGCCCGCGCATTGCCGGGATCCTGCGGTTCACCCCGTCCTGAACGCGCGCCACCGCCTTGGCCGGACGCGAGGAACCAAATTTCTTCGAAGGATTTTGGCCTCCCCACGCCCGGCCCGCGGGAAAAACCTAACGCTTTGTTAATTTGGAATCTCAACTAACTGATTTCATTGTCTCCTATTCTTTGTCCACGCGTGGACACTTTTGGCGCGCTTCCAAACCGGCACGTTCTGATCTATCCCGAACCCACCCCCTGCACCCGAGGTTTTCATGCCGCTCGACCCCGTCCAGTTGACCGCCGACCTGATCCGCTGCCCCTCTGTCACCCCCGCGGAAGGCGGCGCCTTGCAACTGCTGGAACGCGTCCTGACCGAGGCGGGCTATGCCTGCACCCGCGTGGACCGGGGCCAGACCGCGAACCTGTTCGCCCGCTGGGGGATGAAAGGCGCCAACAAAAGCTTCGGCTTCAACGGCCACACCGATGTCGTGCCGGTGGGCGATCTCGCCAGTTGGACCCGCGATCCGTTCGGGGCCGAGGTGGTGGACGGCTGGATGTACGGACGCGGGGCAACCGACATGAAATCGGGCGTTGCCGCCTTTGTCGCCGCAGCAGTGGATTTCGTGCGAGATACCCCGCCAGACGGCGCGGTGATCCTGACGATCACCGGTGATGAAGAGGGCGACGCCACGGACGGCACCCCGGCCCTTCTCGACTGGATGGCCACCTCGGGCGAGCGCATGACCCATTGCCTTGTCGGCGAGCCGACCTGCCCGGAAACCTTCGGCGACATGATGAAGATCGGCCGCCGCGGCTCGATGACCGCATTCTTCACGGCCACCGGCGTGCAAGGCCATTCCGCCTATCCCCACCGCGCAAAAAACCCGCTGTCAGCGCTGGTCAAGCTGCTGACCCGGCTCGAAGCCGCGCCGCTGGACGAAGGCACCGCGCATTTCGACGCCTCGACCCTGGCGATCACCACGGTGGACTGCGGCAACCCGGCGACCAACGTGATCCCGGGGCGCGCGCGGGCGACCGTGAATATCCGCTTCAACGACGCCCATACCGGTGCCAGCCTGACCCATTGGCTGCACGGCCATGCTGCCGAAGTGCAGGTGGAAACTGGGGTGCTGTTGGAAACGCGGGTGACCATCTCGGGTGAAAGCTTCGTGACGCCGCCGGGGGTTCTGTCGGATCTGGTGGCGAAGGCAGTGGAGGCGGAAACGGGGCGGATGCCGCAGTTTTCCACTTCGGGCGGGACATCCGATGCGCGGTTCGTGAAGGCACATTGCCCGGTGGTAGAGTTTGGGTTGGTCGGCAAGACCATGCATCAGGTGGACGAGCGGGTGGAAGTCGCGCAGATCACCGCACTGAAGGCGGTCTATGGCCGCGTGCTGCGGGCGTATTTCGCATGAGCGTGCAGATCATCGAAACGCGGGACATCGCCGCCTGCCACGCCTTGCGCCGGACGGTGTTCATCGAAGAACAGGGCGTCAGCCAAGAGGAAGAGGTGGACGGCCGCGATGACGCAGCGCTGCATTTTCTGGCCATCGCGGACGGAGTTCCGGCCGGCACAGCACGGATCCTGCTGGGGTCAGACTACGGCAAGATCGGCCGGGTTTGCGTGTTGGCAGCCGCGCGCGGCGAGGGAATCGGGGCCAAGTTGATCCATGCGGCGGTCCAGCGGTTGCGCGCCCAGCCGGGCATCGTCGAGGCGCGCCTTGGTGCGCAGACCCGGGCCCTTGGGTTCTATGAGAAGCTGGGATTTACCGCCTTTGGGATCGACTATCTGGATGCCGGCATCCCGCATCGTGACATGCGTTTGCGCCTGCACCCGAAGTGAAGCAGCGGAGCTTCGCAAGCCTTTCCTGTCGCCGCTCAGCCCTTGGCTGAGCAGCTCCGCGTTGGGGGTTTCACACCCCCAAACCCCCGTGGGATATTTGCAGAAGATGATTGGCAAGAGCAGGTCTTGCATTCACCGAAGCGACAAATATCCCCGCCGGAGGCATCCCTTGCGTCTGGCCGAAGGCCATGGGCGAGAGAAAAGGCTTGCGCCGCAGGCGCGCTATGGCTCCACCGCCAGCACCATGGCAGGCGTTGGAAAGCCGTCCGGAACCTGTCCGCGCGCGACTTGCCAGGCGCGGATTCCGGCGACGGTTTTCGGGCCGATGCGGCCATCCGTGCCGCCAGTGGAAAAGCCCGTAGCTGTCAGGCCCGTTTGCAGCGCCACGCGCTCGTCATAGGTCAGGGCGCGCAGATCGCGGGGCCAGGCGGCCTGAACCGTGGCGCCGCCTGTCATCTGGCTGGCCAGTTGCGCCACCGCCAGAACATAGGCGTCGGCGGGGTTGTAGCGCTCGATGGCATGAAAATTGGGATAGATCAGGAAGGCCGGGCCGCGTGCCCCGCCGGGCAGGAGGATCGAGGTGCCCGTGCCTTCGGGCGCGGCAGTCGGGGATTTGATGCCAAGCGCAAGCCAGTCCGCCACTGGTTTGGTGATCTTCACATCGGCGAGAAGGTAGTCGAAGCCCTCCGGCAGCGTCACCTCCACCGCCACCGGCTGGCCCTGGATCCATCCCCAATGCGCCAGATACGCCCCGGTGGAGGCGAGGGCGTCGGTCGGGTCTTCGCTCCAGAGGTCGCGCTTGCCGTCAAGGTCGAAATCCACCGCGAAATTCAGATAGGTCGAGGGCATGAACTGCGTGTGCCCCATCGCCCCGGCCCAGCTGCCGGTCATCTGCGCGGGCAAGGCATCCCCGGCTTGCAGGATTTTCAGCGCCGCAATCAGCTCGCCTTCGAAATAGGCGCCGCGCCTGGTGTCGGCGGCCAGCGTCATCAGCGCATCCAGTGTCGGGATATCGCCCCGGAACGCGCCAAAATCGCTTTCAAGGCCCCAGATCGCAGCGATCGTCGCGCGGTCCACGCCATAGGCGGCCTCGATCCGGTCCATCCGTGCCGCATTGGCGGCGAGGGCCGCCTTGCCAGAGACCACACGTTCCTCGGACACCGCCTTGTCCAGATAGGCCCAGACGGTCTTCACGAACTCGGTCTGGTTGCGGTCGCGGTCGAGCACGTCGTCCCGCAGGGTCCGGTCCGTCATCGCGGCATCGAACGTGGCCGAGGAGATGCCGGCGGCCAAAGCCCGGTCCCTGAAGGCGGCGATCCAGCCGGGCAGAGTATCTTGCGTCACGGTCATGGTCACATCAAGCGGGCTGGGGGCGGGCATGTCCTGAAGGGTCTGAGCCGCTGCCGGGAAAGCCAGAAAAGCGACAAGCGCAAAGGGCCGCATTCAGCGTTTCCGCTCTCGTTTCTTGCGGATCGCCCCGGCATGGGCCTTGCCGCGGCCGGGCTGGCGGGCGACATAACCGCCTTTGCGGGGTGGGCGGCCGGCTGGCAGGGTCGCGCCCTCGATCTGCAACAGATCCAGCATCAGCCCGCCCGTGATCGGGTCCGCCTCGACCAGCCGAACATAGACGCGCTGGCCAATCCCGATCGTCACGCCGGTGTCCGACCCTTTCAAAGTCTGCGTGTCGGGGTCGTAGTGGAAATATTCGCGCCCGACAGAGCGGATCGGCACCAGCCCATCGGCCCCCGTCTCGTCCAGTTTCACGAACAGACCGAACCGCTGCACGCCGGAAATCCGCCCGTGGAATTCGGCGCCAACGCGGTCGGACAGATAGGCGGCAAGGTAACGGTCGGTCGTATCACGCTCGGCCATCATGGACCGGCGCTCGGATTCAGAAACCTTCACGGCGGTGTCGTCGAGGTTCTCTATATCCCAGGGCGTCAGCCCGTCATCGCCCCAGCCATGCGCCTTGATCAGACCCCGGTGCACGATCAGGTCCGAATAACGCCGGATCGGCGAGGTGAAATGCGCGTAAGACTTCAGCGCCAGGCCGAAGTGGCCGAAGTTCTGCGGCGAATAATAGGCCTGCTGCATCGAGCGCAGGGTCGAGATATTGATCAGTTCATCGAAATCCGTCCCCTCCGCCGCCGCCAGCAGACGGTTCAGCAGCTTGGTGTGCAGAACCTGTCCCTTGGCGAGCGAAAAGCCCGACGCCTCGGCGACCTCGCGCAGGGAGTCCAACTTGGTGGGCGAGGGTTCCTCGTGCACGCGGAACATCAGCGGGGTTTTCAGGCGGACCAGTTCCTCGGCAGCAGCGACATTGGCGAGGATCATGAATTCCTCGATCAGTTTGTGCGCATCAAACCGTTCGCGGAAGGCGACAGAGGTGACCTTGCCGTCTTCAGACAGCTCGATCTTGCGTTCGGGCAGGTCAAGGTCCAGCGGCTGGCGGGCCTCACGCGCTTGCGTTGCGGCGGCATATGCGGCGTAAAGTGGGCGCAGCACCGGGTCCAGCAGCTTTTCGGTGACGGCGTCGGGCGCACCGTCGATGGCGGATTGCACCTGACCATAGTTCAGCGAGCCGCGCGAACGCATCATGCCGCGGTGGAACGTATGGGCGATTTTCGCGCCACCTTCGTTCAGAACCATGCGAACGGCCATGCAAGCGCGGTCAACATGTTCGTGCAGGCTGCACAGATCGCCCGACAGGACATCGGGCAGCATCGGCACCACGCGGTCGGGGAAATAGCTGGAATTGCCGCGTTTGCGCGCCTCGCGGTCCAGCGCGGAATTGGGACGCACGTAATGGGCCACATCGGCGATGGCGACCCAGACCACGAAGCCGCCAGGGTTTTTGGGGTCGCTGTCGGTCTCGGCATAGACCGCATCGTCGCGGTCGCGGGCATCCACCGGGTCGATGGTGACAAGGTTCAGATCACGCAGGTCGGTGCGCGCGCCCATCGGCGCGGTGACGGCGGCATCGGCCTCGGCAATCGCGGCATCGGGGAACTGGTCAGGGATACCATGCTGATGGATGGCGATCAGCGACACCGCGCGCGGGCCCGAGGGATCGCCAAGCCGGGCGGTGATGCGCACGGAAGCAAGGCCAAGACGCTGCTTGCCGACCGTTTCCGCCTCGACCAACTCGCCATCCTTGGCGCCGCCCATGGCGTCACGCGCGACGCGCCATTCCTTGTCCTGGCCCTTGTCGATGGGCACGATCCGCCCGCCTTGGGAATTCTCGCGGAAAATTCCCAGCACCTTAAGACTGTTGGCCCCAAGCCGGCGGATCAGCCGGGCTTCATAGGTGTAATCTTGCCCGTCCACCTTGGTCAGCCGCGCCAGAATCCGGTCGCCCGCGCCCAAAGCCGGATCGCTCTTCTGCGCCATGATCAGGATGGTCGCCTCGCCCACCTCGACCCCGGCTTCCAGCGGCACGGCGTAAAGATCGCCCTGGGCATCGGGCGGCTGCACCGCCAGTACGGCCACCGGCGGCAAAGCGCCCGGCACATCAAACTGCCGCCGCGCCCGCTTTTCCAGCGCGCCGTCCTCTTCCAGTTCGGCCAGCATGCGCTTCAAATCAATGCGCGCATCACCCTTGATGCCAAAGGCCTTGGCGATGTCACGTTTGGCGGCAGAGCCGGGGTTCTCGGCGATCCACTGGCGGATCTGGTCTTTGCTGGGAAGGTCTTGCATGCGCCTGCCCTAGCACGAGTGCGCCCGGTCGGAAAGCACCGGGCCGATGCGCGGCGGGCCGCCGTCATTTGGCGCGGTGCTTCCTTGTGTTGAAGTCAGACAAGAGAGGAAGCCTTGAGGATCACGACCATCGGGAAAAGCAATGTCGGCAGCGCCTTGGCGAAGGGCCGGGCGGGCAAGCGACAGGTGGTGACGCTGGATGCGCGGGCGCAATCTGACGTCACAGAAATCGCCGTCACCGCCTGTCAACGCAGGTCGATTCGGCCCTCAATTTCCAGGACCGATCGCAGTTTACCTGCGCGCAGCAAGGCCAAGCAGACCACTCGGATGGGATAAAGGCTCGACTACCATTGCGTTGGTCAGGGCAAGAAATCAGAAAAATCGCCCTGTTCCTTATGCCACCAGGTCTGATTGACACGCAGTGGCCTGCTTGCCGTGATCAACGTCTGATGCCGGATATGGTTCCGCGCAACTTGCCGCCAATGTCAGGCAATCCGCATTCGCAGCCCCACCTTCCTGATTTGCAAGCTCCCTGACAGCTTCCGCACCATGAGTTGACGCATGGGACTTTCTGCCGCGTGTGACCGCGGGAGGATCTTGCCAAGACCGTGCCAGTTCGCTCTGCGCAGGATGGCGTGCACCGCCGGTCTTCGTCATCGCAATGCCTGCAGGAACTGAATTCCGCCTGATGCGTTTTGTCTGCGAGCACGTCCGCTTGCGATCAAACTGAAGGATACCCACATGGACCATTCAACGCACGTCGCCCTGACGAACGAAGAGCTGACCCCGGCCACCTTGGCAGATGCGACGGTCTATGGCGCCGACACTGTCAAAATCGGCAAAGTGTCGCATGTGCACGGCGCTGGTGCGGCGATGCAGGTGGTTGTCGATGTCGGTGGCTTTCTTGGGATCGGCGCGAAACCGGTAGCGCTGACGATCGGGCAGCTGCACTTCATGCGCGATGACGGCGGCGTGGTCCATGCCACGACGCCTTTGACGAAAGATCAGGTCGAGGCG
>JANLQT010000336.1:0-1662 GCA_031368035.1 Rhodobacterales bacterium
TCCTGGCGCGAGAATGTGAAGCTGCTGGAGATGGTCGGGATGCCCGGCGTGGTCGGCTATCAGGCCGACATGGCGCATTCGATGCTGTTCGTGCTGGGCGCCAATGCCGAGAAGGACCGCCTGCTGCCGGACGGTTTCGACTGGTCCGACAAGGCGGTGCTGGACGCGGCCTACAAGAAAGTCGCCGACGCGCTGCGGCCCTGGACGCTGGACTTCCATGTGGCGCAGAACGACGGCACCACCTTCGGCTCGGGCGATCATGAAAAGACCGGGCGTCATTGCCAGATCGACGATCCGAACGGTCGGCTGGATGTGGTCAAGCACGCCGGTTACTGGCTGCGGGACGACAACGGCGCGGTGACGCGGAAGATGCGGCACATCTGCTGGGACGGCTGCATGTTCCCCAATGCGGTGATGGAACGCCAGGACACCTGGGACAAGATCCTCGGTGCAATGGTGGCGGTGCGCGATGCGCATGGCTGGACGGAATAGGGGGGCGTCATGGCAAAGAACCTGAACATCGGCATGGTGGGCTACGGCTTCATGGCCCGCGCCCATTCCAACGCTTGGTCCAATGTCGCCCATTTCTTTGATACCGGTTATCGTCCGGTCCTGAAGGCCGTGGCGGCGCGCAACACTGAAAAGGCGGGCAGTTTCGCGCAGATGTGGGGCTATGGCCGCGTCGAAAGCGACTGGCGCAAGCTGGTCGAGGCCAAGGATATCGATGTGATCGATGTCTGTGTGCCGAACGATCTGCATGCCGAAATCTCGATCGCGGCGGCGAAGGCCGGCAAGATGGTGACCTGCGAAAAGCCGCTGGCCCGGACGGCAGCCGAGGCGATGCCGATGATCGAAGCGGTCGAGGCGGCCGGCGTGCCCAACATGGTCTGGTACAACTACCGCCGCGTGCCTGCGGTGTCGTTGGTCAAGCACCTGGTCGAATCCGGGCGTCTGGGCAAGATTTTCCACTACCGCGCGAAGTTCCTGCAGGACTGGACGATTTCGCCCGATGTGCCCCAGGGCGGCGCTGGAACCTGGCGGCTGGACGTGGACGCAGCCGGGTCAGGTGTGACGGGCGATCTGCTTGCGCATTGCCTTGATACGGCGCTTTGGATCAACGGCAGCATCTCGTCGCTGACGGCGATGACCGAAACTTTCATCAAAGAGCGCAAGCACGCCGAGACCGGGAAGATGCAATCCGTGGGCATCGACGATGCGGCGGCGGTGCTGACGCGCTTTGCCAATGGCTCGCTCGGGACGTTCGAATCCACGCGATATGCACGCGGGCACAAGGCGGCCTATACGCTGGAAATCAATTGCGAAAAGGGCTCGCTCGCCTGGGATCTGCATGACCTGAACCGCTTGCAGTTCTTCGATCACTCGACGCAGGGCGCGCTGCGCGGCTGGACCAACATTCTGGTTACCGACGGCGATCACCCCTATCTGGGCAAGTGGTGGGTGCCGGGGTTGATCATCGGTTATGAACATTCCTTCACCCATCAGGTCGCGGATTTTCTGGACGGTCTGCGCAGCGGCAAACCCGCCGCCCCGACCTTCCGCGAGGCGCTGGAGGTGAACCGGGTCTGTGACGCCATCATCGCCTCCGGTCAATCCGGCCAATGGGTGTCTTTGTGAAATTGGGGGTGTCGCTGTGAAACTGGG
>JANLQT010000348.1:0-1528 GCA_031368035.1 Rhodobacterales bacterium
GGCCACGTAGTCGCGCAAAATGCCCGCCAATGGCTCGCCCACCCCGGCGCGGCCACAGACCATCCAGTCAAACAGCGAAAACCTTGCCATCGCCCTGGCACTGGCCGGAATTTCCGCCGCAGGCAAAGCAGCAAGGTCTAGTAGCCGCGTCAGGGTCGTCATGTCTGCATCTCTCCATAGGAATTGGGCAGGCCGGGCACCTGTTTTGAATTATAGCACAGGATCAGGTTGGTCGGGGTGGTTCTACCTGATAAAGCCGCGCCTCAAAGGTAAGCTGCTTGCATAGGGTGCGATGCAATCCCACCCAGATGGTGATCATTCTCGGCGGCAATGCAAAGAATTGTCGCCTCCTCCATTGCTTTGGCAACGACTTGCAATCCCACAGGGTAGCCCGCTGCCGTCACGCCGATCGGCACGGACGCGGCAGGCTGGCCGGTCAAGTTGAACGGATAGGTGAATGTGGCCCATGACACGATGGTGCGCTCGG
Source organism: Rhodobacterales bacterium (assembly GCA_031368035.1). Taxonomy (GTDB): domain Bacteria; phylum Pseudomonadota; class Alphaproteobacteria; order Rhodobacterales; family Rhodobacteraceae; genus Stagnihabitans. Next base: position 488 of record JANLQT010000348.1, read on the forward strand.
CCAAGCTTGGCGGCACATCCACACCGACATCAAGCGCAGCGACCGGTAGCGTAGGACTGACAAGCAGGTCGTAGGGTTCCATCATCAGCCTGACTTTTTCGCGGAACTCGTAGCGGCGAAAAACAGATTCGTAATATGTCCGCAAATCCTGCGCCACCGCCGCCTGCAAGACCTGAAGCACGGCAGGGTCCAAAACTTCGGGCGCACCCTCCAGGGCGGCGCGCAAGCGGATGGCGACACCAGCGTAAAACTCTGCCGTCCACATGTCGATTGGGTCATCAAAGCAGTGGTCGATCTGGTCAACGTGGTGGCCTGCGTCTTGCAAACACTGGACGGCCCGCGCGGTGATCGCCGCCACTTCGGGATCGACCCGCCCATAACCCAGCGTCGGGCTGAACGCGATGTGAAGACGCGGGCCCTTGGTCAGGGCGGCCTGAAAATCTGGTGTTGGCCCTGCAACCGAAAAGGGGTCGCGCGGTTCAAATCCGGCAATCACCGACAAGACCGCAGCAGCATCCGCCGCCGTTCGGGTCAGCGACCCGACATGCGCCAAGGTCGGCGTGGCTGAGGTCGGAAAGACGGGAACCCGGCCAAACTGCGCTTTGATGCCATAAAGCCCGGTCAGCGCCGCCGGTATACGCAACGACCCGCCGCCATCGGTGCCCAAGGCATAGGGCACCAGCCCGCAAGCCACCATCGCGGCAGCCCCCGCGCTGGACCCGCCCGGGGTCTTGGACAAATCCCACGGGTTGCGCGTGATACCCGTCAAAGGGCTGTCGCCCACGCCTTTGCAGCCAAACTCACTGGTGGTCGACTTGCCAAGGATCACCGCCCCTGCCGCGCGCAGACGCTCGACTGACGGGGCATCGCGGGCCACGGGCGCCGCACTGGTGGTGCACGACCCAAAACGCTGCGGCATGCCAGCCACCGCAATCAGGTCTTTGACCGAGGTCGGGATGCCATCCAGCGGGCCAAGCAACCCACCCTGCATCATCCGCGCCTCCGCCGCCTTGGCCTGCACCTGCGCGCCCGCAAGATCAA
>JANLQT010000363.1:0-5095 GCA_031368035.1 Rhodobacterales bacterium
GCGGTCTTCCACTTCGTCACCAGATGAAAATCGACCAGCGTGGTCAATTCCCCGGTCACGTCATCGAACAGCGTCACCACCCCGTTCACCGCCGGCTTGCCCCGCCCAGCATTGCCCGGCACGACCGTGCCCACCTTGACCAGCGCACCAAGCCCGTCGATCCAGGTCGCACGGTCCAGCAGCGTGTCCGGGCCGCGCGTCACCAGCAGGTCCTTGATCTGCGGCTGCGGACGACAGTGCCCCGCCTCAAGCGCCTCCAGCAGCCCTGCCCAGGTCAGCTTTTCTTCCGCCGCGAATGGAATGAAATCCACAATCACAGTCCTGCCTCCTCTTTCGTGAGCAACCCTTCCTCCACCAGCCGTCCGGCCCAGCCCTGCCAGCCCGTGAAATGGTGGACCTTCCATCCTCGCACCGCCGCCGCCGCGATATTCTCGGACCTATCATCGGCAAAGATCAACCGGTCCGGAGCAATCCCGCAGTCCGCCTCGACCATCTCATAGATCCTGGGATCGGGCTTGATCACCCCCATCCGCCCCGAGACATATTCCCGGTCGAACTCGCGCAGGAAATCCATCTTCGGCACCGCCTCGGCATAGGAATGTTGCCCGAAGTTCGTCAGCGCAAACACCGGCACACCCTTGGCCCGCAGCGCCCGCAGCAGCGCGATGGACCCCTCGATCCGGGGCGAGGCAAGTTCAATCCAGCGGTCATACCACATGCGGATTTCCGGGCGCCATTCGGGGTAAAGTTCGGCCCAGCCATAGATCGTTTCGCGGAACATCGCGCCCTGGTCGATCAGGTCGTTCATGTGGTGCAGGTCCACCTCACCAAACAGCGCGCGGCGGCGTTCCTGGCCGATTACCCGGTCATAGAACACCTCGGGCTGCCACCCGGTCAGCACGTTGCCGATGTCGAAAATCACCGCTTCAATGGGCACCAGACCGCCTCCGCACCGTTTCGCGCCAAAGCGTATAAAGCCCTGCGCCGCAGATCAGCACAATGCCGATCCAGCCTTGCAGGTCGGGGAAGGTGCCGAAGAACAACAGCCCCCAGACGATCGCCAGCGGCATCGAGGTGTATTCGAACGGCGCCACCAGCGCGGCCTCGACCGTCCGGTAGGCGTGGCCCATCAGCATCCCACCCGCCGCAACGGCAATGCCGGTCGCCAGGAAATACGGCCAATCGGCGATCGGTGGCCAGGTCCAGACCCGGAACAGGAAGGCCAGTGACGGGTCCGCCGAGCCTGACATGTGCCCGTCCCCGGCCCAAAGCCCCATCGTCAGGCTGACGATCAGAAAACCGACCTGGGTATAGGCGTTGATGGTGACCGCGCTTTCCGTCTCGCGCATCATCCGGGTCATGGTCTGGGTCACCGCATAGCAAAAGGCCGAAATCAGCACCAGAACCGCCGCCGGCTGCACCGCGTTTGCCCCCTCGGGACGCAGCATGATCAGCACCCCCAGCAGCCCCACCACCACGGCGCCCCAGCGATGAATGCCGACCGTCTCGCGCAGGATCACCACCGACAGCACCGTCAGGATCAGCGGCGCGGCAAAGCCGATGGCCTGGGCATTGGCCAGCGGCAGCGCGGCCAGCCCCAGGAAATAGGTGACGTTCGAGATCATGACGATCATCACCCGCGTCAGATGCATCCAGGGCCTGCGGGTTTTCAGCAGGCTAAAGCTTTGGCCTGATACCGCGATAAACCCCAGGATAAAGGCAAAGGCGATGAAGGCCCGGGTCAGGATCACCTCGTGCAGGGGATAGCCGCCCGAGAGGAACTTGATCGCCAGATCGTTGACCGACAGCAGCGTCGCCCCGCCGATGGCGCAGGAAATGCCGATCAGGATGCGGCGGCGATGGACGGCGTCTTGCGCGGGAAGGGTCGGGGCGAGGGTCATGGGCAAGGGCTAGGACCTGGCGGCAGTCGGGTCTGTTCCCATTCCGACTCTCGCTGCCGGTTTGCGCCCGAAGTTTTCGGCGTCGTTGGTTTGGGGTGTGAAATCCGAAGATTTCACGCGTGAAATCTTGATCAACCCCTTGATATCACGCTATATCGCAAATTCTGTTCAGATTCGATTAACCATGAATCGCGCAAGTGGTGGCCGTTGCGACCCAAAATCCTTCGAAGGATTTTGCAAATTTCTTGAAAGAAATTTGGCGCTTACCCCCTGGCGGCGCGCATCACCCGTTCCAGCGCTTCCAGAAACCGGCTGCGGTCCGCCTTGGAAAACGGCCGCCCGCCGCCCTGGCGGAACGGATCGGCGCTGCGAAGATCCTGCATCAGATCGCGCATCGCCAGCACGTTGCCGATGTTGGCCGTCGTCAGTTCGGTGCCGTCATGCTTCAGCACCCGCGCGCCATTGGCCACGCATCGGGCCGCCAAGGGGATGTCGCCCGTCACCACCACATCGCCCTTGCCCGCCCGTTCCGCGATCCACTTGTCCGCCTCGTCCGGGCCAGCCGCCACGAACACGCTTTCAACCAGCGGATTGGCCGAGGGGCGGATGCCGCCGTTTGATACCACCAGCATTTTCACGCCGTGCCGGGTTGCCACCCGTTCGGCCTCGGCCTTCACCGGGCAAGCATCGGCATCGATATAGATGGTCATGGGAACACTGACAGAACGCGGGAAAGCGGCTTTTTCCGCTTGGCGACGGCGGGCACGGTGGCATCCGTCGCGGGCCAGCCAACCGGCAGGATCATCACCGGCTTTTCCGACACCGGCCGGCCCAGCGCGACGTTCAGAAAGCTCATCGGGTTGGGGGTATGTTCCAGACACACCAGCCCCGCCCGGTGCAGCGCGGCGATCAGGAACCCCGTCGCAATCCCCACACTTTCGGGGACGTAGTAATTCTTGTAGCGGGTCCCGTCCGTCGTCACGCCCCAGCGTTCAGCGAACACCACGATCAACCAAGGCGCCACGGTCAGATGCGGCTTGTCGGCGCCGGTGCCGATCGGCTCCAGCGCCTTGAGCCATTCATCCCCGCCGCCCCCGGCGTAGAAGGCGCGCTCCTCTTCCTCGGCCGCCGCGCGGATTTGCGCTTTCAGGCCCGCATTGCCGATCAGCGCGAAATGCCAGGGCTGATGGTTTGCGCCGGACGGCGCAGAGGCGGCGGCCTGAATGCAGGCGACCAGCACCGCCTCGGGCACCGGGCGGTCACTGAATTGCCGCACCGAATGGCGCTTCTTCAGATCGTCCCGAAACGCCAAAGCCTCGGCCAGGGCCTGTGCATCAGGCTTTTGCACCCGGTCGGGCAACGGCAGCGCCTGATAGGTGACCTCGCCCTTGCGGTACATCAACCGGCCCCGATGATGACCCCGGTGGCAAACACCAGCGCACCGCCAACCACGACCTGCAAAGCGGCGCGCAGGAACGGGGTTTCCATGTATTTGTTCTGAATCCAGGCAATCGCCCACAATTCGATGAACACCACCACCGCGGCAATGGCGGTCGCGGTCCAGAAATCGGTGATCAGGAACGGCAGCGCGTGGCCGAGGCCCCCCACCGCCGTCATGATGCCCGAGGCAAAGCCGCGCTTGATCGGGCTGCCGCGCCCGGACAGCACGCCGTCGTCATGCGCGGCTTCGGTGAAGCCCATCGAAATCCCCGCCCCAACCGCCGCCGCTAGACCGACGCGCAGGGTCGTGCCGCTGTCTTGCGTCGCAAAGGCAGTCGCAAAGATCGGCGCCAGTGTCGAAACCGATCCGTCCATCAGCCCCGCCAGCCCCGGCTGCACCCAGGTCAGGATGAACTGCCGCCGCGCCGTGGCATCCTCGGCATGGCCGGCGGTCGAGGCAGTCAGGTTGTCCTGCATCCCTTCGGCATGTTGTTCATGGCTGGCCTCTTCCGCCGCCAGATCGCCCAGCAGCTTGCGCGTGGCGGCATCCTTGGTCTGCTGCGCGGCGCGGGTGTAGAAGGCGGCGGCCTGCGCCTCCATCCCCGCAGCCTCGGCCCGGATCGTGGCCAGCGACAGATTCTGCGTCAGCCAGATCGGACGACGGGACTGATAGCCCGCCACATGTTCACGACGAATCAGCGGGATCATCTCGCCAAACCGTTCGCGGTGCAGGTCGATCAGGCGGCGGCGATGGTCGTCCTCGTCCAGCGCCATGGCATCGAACACGGCGGCCGAAGCCGGGTAGTCGGCCCGCAGCTTGGCGGCATAGGTGCGGAAGATCGTGGCGTCGTCCTCTTCCGACGCGATGGCGAGGGCGAGAACCTCTTGCTCGGTCAGGTCGGCGAATTTGCGGCGGCTTTGCAGTCCGAGGATCATGGCGCTCTCACTTTGGAATGATTCCAATATCGCGCAGGCGGGCGGGAATGAAAAGCCGTGCCGGACGCGTCATTCGGGCTTGAGGAAGATCGCCAGGTCCAGCGCGCGGCCCGAGCCAAGGCTGACCCCGGTCAGATGCTGAAGTGGCACCAGGTCTGGTTGCGGGGCATCGGCGGGCAAAGCGACCAGTTGGCAGCCGGGGGCGGCGACGGCGGCAAGCGCCGCTTGGGGTGAGGCGAGAACGGCCTGCCGGTCCGTCCAGAACACCAACGAGGGTTCGGCAAAGCCTGCGACGGTCAGGGTGCAGCCGGGATGCTGCGCGGACAGTGCTGCAAGGGCACGGGCGGGCCAAAGGCCGGGGATCGCGGCAAGGGTGGGATAGACGGCCATCGACAGGCCGAACCCCGCCAAAGCGAGCGCGGCGCTGACGACAAACGGCCCGGCCCGGCGCAGCGCAAGCGGCACCAGTGCGGGCAGAACACTGGCCAGCAGGGCTGTGGGCCAGAAGCTCCACGGCAGGGGCAGGTTTTTCTGCGCGGCGGTCACGGTCAGCGCGGCCATCAGGATCAGCGGCAGCACGCTCAGCCCCCAGGCGGCGGGGCGCCAAAGTCGGCTTTGCGTGACAGCAAGGGCCACGACAAGGGCAAGCGCCGGATAGGTCGGCATCGTGTAGTGCAAGAGCTTGGTCGACGTCGCCTCGAACACGATCCAGGTCGGCACCACCCAGACCAGCGCCAGCGCCAGCACCGGATGCCGCCGCAGCGCCCAAAGCCCGGGCAATGCGGCCAGCAGCAGCATCGACCCCGGCCAGAACGTCA
>JANLQT010000387.1:0-2633 GCA_031368035.1 Rhodobacterales bacterium
CGCAAGAAATTCTTTACCTGGACGCCACAGGTCAGCCTGCCTTTGGCCGACCTGTCGGGCCGAAAATCGGCCAAGTCAGTTAAAATACAGGGAGAAAAGCATCGATTCGCCGCCTGTGGCTTGATCAAAGGCCTCCAGCGCGTCGCTGGAGGCAAGGGTTCCCTGCTCCAGATAGGGCAGGGCGGCCCAGCCTTGAATCCAGCCCGCCAGATCAATCGCGGGCGGATCGGCAAAGACCCTGGCAAGGTTGATCCCGGCGGGCGGGCCGACGCGCCAGAACGGGATCAGGGTCTTGCCTTGCAGCAGCGCCTCGACCTCGTCCAGCACGGCCAGCCATTTCGGACCGGCATCGGCGGGAACCTCGATGCCAAGAACGGCGTGCTGCCTGGGGTTCGGCAGCCATTCCAGATGGTCGTCGGTCTCGGTGGCAACGCGGGTCCAGAAGCTGCGGTTCTCGGCGATCATGTCCAGCAGATGGGTCTGCACTGCGGTCATTTTGGCCTTGTCGGGCGTCTGGTCAAGGGTGGCGAGCACCATGGCGATCAGATCGACGCTGTCGGGCACGCGGTCGCCGCCCATCAGCCAGTCCCGCGAGGCCGGGCCAAGCTTGGCCATCGCAGTGCGGGCGTCCAGCACCTTGGTGATCGGCTGGGTCGGATCGTAAGCCTGCACGAGGTTGCAGAACGCGTTCAGCATGTCGGCATAGGCGGCCAGCCAGGCGGCATCGGCGACGTCAAAGCGGATGGTATAATCGGTGACGGGTGCGTCGGGATTGGTGCCCTCGCCGGAGCCATCGTTCATCGCCAGGGAATTGCCCAGAAGGGCGATGATTGCCTCGTCCGGCTCGCGCAGGCCGTTGCTGTTCACGTCCATCCACAGGTCACCCAGGCTGATCGTCGCGCCGAAATCCGACGTTTCGGGGATGGCGGTCAGGTTGGCCTTGGCCTTGTCCAGTTCCGCGCCGGCCTTCTGGAAGATGCCCACGATGCTGGCCGGGGTGAACGGTTCAGGCGCGGGATTGTCCGCGATCGGCAGGCGCAGGAAGGGGAGCATGCCGGTATTGTCGGTCAGCCCCTCGCGCCAGCGGTCCTGGAACGAGATTTCCAGCGCGCGCAGGAACTGCACACCGCCAAGGGTGAAGCGGTCTTCATCACTGGGGGCGGGCAGGGCGGAAAGGCGCGCCTCGGTGGCGGCAAGGCCAGTTCGGCCGATTTCGGCGGACAGAGATTCGGCGGACAGGGTTTCGGCGTGAAGGGGGAGGGCGAAAAGCAGGGGGAGGGCAAAGAGGGTGCGGCGCATAGGGGGCTCCGGTGCAAAGGCGTGGGGTCAGCCTGCGCCGCATTGGCCTCTCCGTCCAGCGTTCCGCTGGGTGACAAGCCGGGAGGGTTTCACACCCTCCCGGACCCTCCTGTGGGATATTTCCGGAAGATGATTGGGTCAGAGGGGACGAGCGAGATAGAGCGCCTGACCCCGGGGGAGGCGGGCAGTTTGGCCGCGGACGCGCCATCCGGTGCCGCGGGCGAGGTGGGGGATGTCTTCGGCCAGCATGTGATAGGGCGCGCGCAGATCGTGGGTGACGACGCCATCGGGTTGGCGGAAGGGCAGGGTCAGGGCGGCGCGGTCCGAGGCGAGGAAGACGGTGAAGGCGAACAGCGTGAGGTTCGGCAGGCGGACGCGGGCGGACAGAAGGGCGCGGCGGAGGTAGGCCATTGGCAAGTGGGTGAAGACCGCAAAGGCGATGGCATGGGTGATGGTGGCGGGGACGCCGTCGAAGGAGAAGTCCGGGTCTTCGATCAGGTGACCGGGGGAAAGGCGGGCCTTGTCCGCGATCTCGGTCTGATAGCCCCGGCGCATAAGGGCGCCGGAAAGATCGGTGGCCCAGTAGTGATCGGGGTCAAGGTAAGGCACGGCCTTGCAGCCAAGCCGCAAGGAGCCGGCGCCGATGTCAAGCAGGTGGTGCTGCGGTTTCAGGCCGGCTTGTTTGAGGAGGGCCAGTTGAATTGACCCTGTCTCGTCCCACCGGCCGCCGACGATGTCGCGGTGTTTTCCCTTCGCCAGCGCATCGTCGTAAAAGCCCGGTTTGTGATAAGGCGAGATCGTGGGCATCAGGGGACGGCGCGCATGGCGATGGCCAGCATCAGCTGCGTGGCGACGCCCATGTCCTGCACCGAAACCCATTCACGGGGGCCGTGAATGTCCTGCATCCCGGTGAACAGGTTCGGGCAGGGCACGCCCATTTCGGTCAGGCGCGACCCATCGGTTCCGCCGCGCACGGGAGAGGATTTCGGCTCGATCCCGAGGGACCGGCAGGCCTCGCGGGCAAGGTCCACCGGCGACATGTCCTGTTCCAGCCAGTAGCGCATGTTGCGGTATTGCGGGCGGAGGGTGACCTCGACCTGCGCCTCGGGTTCGGTGGCGGTCACCGCCTCGGCGAGGCGCTTCAGCAGGGCGCCTTGGGCGGCAAGGCCGTCGCGTTCGAAATGGCGCAGGATGAAACTGATCTCGGCTTTCGACGAAGTGCCGGTCATCTCATACGGGTGCAGGAAGCCTTGGCGTCCGTCGGTGGCTTCGGGGGTCTGGCCGGGGGGGAGGGTCGCCAGGAACCGGCTGGCGAGGGTCAGGGCGTTGACCAT
>JANLQT010000393.1:0-4803 GCA_031368035.1 Rhodobacterales bacterium
TCCAGTTGCTTCATCGTGCGGAACAGCTGCAACGTGCCCTGGCTGCGCTCGTCATAAGCGACGCCCGTTTCGCTGCGCAGATCGACCAGACAATCGCGCGAATATTCCGCCAACCGCACCATGCGGCTTTTGTTCACCGCATAAGCGTCCGCCGTGCAGTTCATCAGCATCTGGCTGACCCATTTCAGCTTGGCCATGTCCGGCTTGGCCGAGATGATCAGCGGTGCATGGCGCATGAACAGCCACTTGGCCGCCTTCATCGGAATGCCCGGGGCGGCCCAAGGCGAGGCATAACCGGGGCTGATCTCACCCGCGTTGGCAAACGAGGTTTCCAGCGCCGGTCCGTCCTGCCGGTCGATCACCGTCACCTCGTGCCCGGCTTTCGCCAGATACCAGGCCGTCGTCACACCGATCACACCCGCGCCAAGAACCACCACACGCATTGCCGTCTCCATGCCCAAAGGGATGAAGGGTATATAGGGAGCAGTTGCTGACGTTTCTTTGTTATCTTTGCATTTCCGCCTGATGTTTGCCGCAGAAAATCCGACGATCCCACCGAATGACGCAACAAATTCCCGCCACGGCCCAAAAGACTCGAAGCTTTACCCGCCCGAACCGCTGGCCCGCGCCGCTTTGCTGCGATCCAGCCGCCGCACGATCCGGTAGGTCAGCCAGCCCAGGAACGCCGCCCCGAACACAAAGCCGGTATAGGCGATCGGCCAGGGAATCCCCGACGTCATCATCGAGAACTCCGACATGCCGCCGATACCGGCCAGAATGTTCAGCGGCAGGAACACCACGCTGATAATGGTAAGCTGCGTGACGCGCCGGTTCTGGTTGATGTTGATGAAGCCGATGGTGGCATCCATCAGGAAGTTGATCTTGTCGAACAGAAACGCCGTATGGCTGTTCAGACTGTCGATGTTGCGCAGCACCTGCTTGGCCTCTTGCGCCTGCGCATTCGCCAGCACCTTCGATTGCATCAGAAAGACAATCGCCCGCTGCGTGTCCATGATGTTGGACCGGACGCGCCCGTTCAGGTCTTCTTCTTCCGCGATATCCGCCAGAACCGAGGCCGCCTCTTCGTCCGTCATCGCCTCGGACAGCACATGCTTTCCGACGCGGGACAGGGTCTTGTAGATATCCTCAAGGCTGTCGGCGGAATATTCCACGTCCAGCCCGTACAGGTTCAAGAGCAGATCGAAGCAGTCGCTGGCATAGCCCGGCACGGTTTCCACCCGGCGCCGCTGCAACCGGAACACCGGCAGATCCTCATTCCGCAGCGAAAACAGGATATCATCGCGCAGAAAGAACGCGACAGGAATGCTGCGCGACTTGCCGCCCCGGTCCAGCAGGAAGTTGGAATGCAGGTTCAGCGCCCCGCTTTCGTCGATCTGAAACCGGCTCGACACTTCCAGTTCCGTCTCGTCGCCGGGGTCCGGCAAGTCGATCTTGTAGAACTCACCGATATAAGACCTTTGCGCAGCAGAGGCGTTCAGCATGTCGATCCAGATCGGCTTCTTGCCTTCAAGATCCTTGCGGCCCTTGATCGGATACTGCCGGATACGGCCCCCGGTCAGTTCGAACACGCTGACCCGGCTGTCGCTGGGACGCGGGCCGACCGCCTCTTCCAGCCGCTCACGCAGCTCGTCCGGCATGTCCCACAACACATCCGTCGTGCGCGAGGCCGGCACGCGCGGCCACAGCATCGCGGCCTCTTCCGGGTTCAGCGCGGCGAAAATATCCACGATATCGGCCACGCCCAGCCGCGCCATGAAGGCTTCCAGCTCGGCCAGATGTTGCCGCTCGGTCACGGTTTCGACCAGTTGCAGATGCGGACCGGCTTGCGCCTTGGTCAGGCCATCCACCAGCTTCTGCTTGCGCAACAGGTCACGCACGGATTCAAGATACATGGCGCCCTCCGCTCCGATTGCCAGACCGGCTAACTGCAACACGGACGTTAAGTCAACCGTGCAGGTGACCATTTTGATGCGCGGCTGGTGGCGACATTGACCCGGACGGAACCTGTCTCAGGCCGAGTTGTCAAACCCAGGAGCGCGACGTGCCCGAAGGCCCCACGCCTCTGTCTCGATAACGCGGCCGCCAGGTCCGTCAAGCCGAGCGGCCAAGGCGAGTGTGATGTTTGACCCATCCCGACTAAGCCAGACCGGGGACTTCTTCAGGAAGGGAAAACCTAACTCGCGCGCCGAATAACCGGCGAGGCAATAACTGGACCCTTGCATCGACACTGCCGTCAGGATCAGCGCCACAAGCTCTGCCCGCGTCGGGTTTCCTGCCAGAAGCCTTTGCTTCAGGTCTCGCAGTCGCGGCGCTTCGGGAATGATCAATTCATGCGCGATTTCCAGCAGCCGCGCCTCGCCAAGCGCCGCAAGGTCCTGATCAAGCCGGGCGACGTCCAGGGTGCAGGCGTTGGTGAAACCCTTTCGCAGCGCCCATTGGGTGAACCCAATCTCACCCCGCCGCACGGTGACCTTTTTCGCATTGGTCAGCGGCAAACTGCGCCAATACTTAAGAAAACCCGGGTTGCGCAAAACCGTCTCGCGCAAACAGAGCGCGAACGAGCAATAGTGGAAATTGCGATGCTGCCTTTTGTAGGTCCAACGGATGCTCTGGAAATCCTCGGGATCGACTCTGGGCGTTCCGTAATTCGACGCGGCACCGGCAAATTCCACGTTCAGCGCCTCGACGTCCTCCAGCCAGTCGCGGCTGCCGGGCAGGGGAAACCAGCAGGAATCATTCACGATCACCAGCCGTTCCATCGTGCCAAGCTTTGCGGACAAGTCGAGAATGCCGTCGCGATAACCGCCGAAATCGTAGCCATAATTGGGTCGTTCAAGATAAGTCCAGCAATGAGCCAGCAGCGCCTCCCGATCCGCATCGGACATTGGCAAGTTCGAAACAACTTTTGCCGAGTATCCCTTGCTTGCCAGGTAATCGAGCGCCATCAGATGCGAGGCGAGCAGCCCCCTGTCAGGGAACACCAAATAGATCGCCACACGGTCGCCCTCGGGCAACCGCCCGCCGAAACGGCGAATCTTGCCGGCTTGCGTCAGGTCATAGTACCGCGTCGCAAACATCCGGGTCGACAGCCGCCCGAACGCCGCCAAAAGCTGGATCCCAAGCCGGGCAACCTCGCGCCTGAACTTCCAAAACGGCAGCGGCTTCATCGCGCAATCTCGGGCTTCAAAGACGCATCAGTCCGCGCACTTAGAACGCCGTGCAAGAACGCCACCTGCTTGGCCCGCTTGCGCCGCGACAAAAGCACCGCAGGCGAGACCACCTGCACCAGCGCGCTGATCAAAGCGCCCGCAAACGCCATCGGCCGACCATGGCGGCGCATGGCATAGACTCGGCTGCGGCCCATGTGCCAAGCCTTCAGGGCGGCAACCTCAGGGCTGCGGATCGACGACCCGCCGCCCTGATGCATCACCACCGCCGCTCGGATGAACATCAACTTGCCGCACCGAGCCTTCAGCCGGAGGCTTAGATCGTCGTCTTCATGGTACAGAAAGATCGCCGGATCAAAGCCCTGCACAACCTCGAACGCTGACCGTCTGACAAACAACGCAGCGCCCGACAAAACCGGCAGATCGCAATCCTCCGCAGGCCAGCCACGCGGCAACCAGTCCGAGCGGGGAAGAAGCACCGAGCCGCGCTTGAAATCCGGCCCACCCTCAGCATTCTCTATGCGCGGGTTCATCGCAGCAGCCTCGGGAAAACGGTCGATAGCGGCGACAAGCTCGCTGATCGCTCCTGCGCCTAGCACTGTATCCGGGTTCAGGAACAAGAAAAATTCCGTCTCTATCCCTGCTGCGCCCTGATTGCAGGCCGCACCAAAGCCGCGATTTTCGGGGTTCAGGATCAGCCGCGCCCCATGCGCCGCCGCCAGGGCCTTCAAGGCCCCCGAGTCAGCCGAACCGTTGTCGACGATGACCGTCGCCACACGATTGGGAAGGCTTGCCAGCATGGCGGGCAGCACGCGCAGACTGTTGAAACTGACTGTGACAACCGTCACGCGAGAGGGGTCGGACTTGGTCAGCATCGGACCCTGCTAACAAAGCTGCCCGGAGTTGTCACCCCGGGCCGCAGATCATTTGCCGAAATCAGCTTTCCGCTGCTTCTTCTTTCTTCTCGGTGATCTCAAGCCCGGTGTCCTGGTCGACCATCTTCATGCCTAGCTTGACCTTGCCGCGATCGTCAAAGCCCAAAAGCTTGACCTTCACTTCCTGGCCTTCCTTGAGCAGTTCATTCGGGTGATTCAGCCGCTTGTTCGCGATCTGCGACACATGCACCAGCCCGTCACGCTTGCCGAAGAAGTTCACGAAGGCCCCGAAATCGACCAACTTCACCACTTTGCCGGTGTAGATATGGCCTTCTTCCGGCTCTGCCACGATCGAATAGATCATGTCATAGGCTTTCTTGATCGCTTTCTGGTCGTTCGAGGCAATCTTGATCATGCCGTCGTCGTTGATGTCGACCTTGGCACCCGACAGCTCGACGATCTCGCGGATCACCTTGCCGCCCGAGCCAATGACTTCCCGGATCTTGTCGGTCGGGATGGTCATGGTTTCGATCTTCGGCGCATATTGGCTGAACGCCTGCGCCTGGGTCAGCGCCTTGGCCATCTCGCCCAAGATATGCAGCCGCCCGTCCTTGGCCTGCGCCAGGGCTTGCGCCATGATTTCCGGGGTGATGCCGGCGACATGATGTCCATCTGCATCGTGGTGATGCCCTTGGCGGTGCCCGCAACCTTGAAGTCCATGTCGCCGAGGTGATCCTCGT
>JANLQT010000395.1:0-5515 GCA_031368035.1 Rhodobacterales bacterium
CGGAACAGGCCCCAGACGAACCCCTGCCCGTGGTAAGGGCGCGCGCGGGTCAGGGTGAAAGCGGGGTCGGCGGGCCAGGGCCATTTCGGGCCAAGCTGGCGGGTGACGGAATGATGGCTGATGATGGCGTGCAGCGCGTCCCGGTCGGTGGCGTGCAGCGGGCGGTAGGTGAGGCGCGGGGACTGCGCCTCCCACGGCAGGGCGGCGATGAAGGCCTCGGGTGACAGGGACATATCGGCATGGGCGCGGTCGGTGCCAAGGGCGCGGCAATGCTTCGGCCGGCGTCCGATTTCGACAAAGCCAAGCTTCCGCAGCACGTTTTGCGACCGTGCGTTGCCAAGGAAATAGCCCGAGGCCACGGGGGCGGACCCTTCGGCCAACCGGTCGGCCAGTACGGCGCGGGCGGCTTCGGTGGCGATGCCGCGCCCTTGCGCGGGCGGCGCCAGCCAATAGCCCAGCGTGTCGTCTTCAAGGCCGATGATGCCTGCGAAGGTTTCACCTTCCAGAATGGTCCAAGTGTGGCCGGGCTTGGCGTATTCGGTCTGGAATTGGTCAAAATCACCGGAGCCATAAGGATAGGGCACGACGGCCAGCCAGCCGGACACGGCCAGATCGCTGAGCCCGGCCACAACGGCGGGGCCGTCCCGGGGGAGGACCGGGCGCAGGGTCAGCCGCGCCGTTTGAAGTTCGGCGCGGGGCATGGCGATCCCCTAGCCGAGCTTGCGGATATAGGTCCAGGTCGGAACCCGGGCGGCGCGGGCGACCGCATAGGTTTCGGCATCGCCCAGATAAGAAAACCCGTTGTGGATCAGCACTTTGGCCGATCCGGGATTGTCCTGAAACACCTCGGCGAACAGGCATTTCGACCCTTGTGGGTTGGCGGCGATCAGGGCCGCGACCGCTTCGGACGCGATGCCGGTGTTCCAGAACGCCGGCGCGACCCAATAGCCGACCTGAGACTGGCTGCGACCCACCTTGCCATCCTCCATCCGCTTCAGGCTGATGACACCCAGCACCTCGGGCAGACCCGAGGCGGTGCCGTCCATCACCCAGATATCCTCGTCGGTGCCAGGCTTCATCGCTTGCGCGACATAGGCCTCACCGGCGCCGGGCGGCAGGGGATGCGGGATCGACCGCGTGCCTTCGGCAAGGCGCCGGTCACCGGTGTAATGCGAGATCAGCCCGGCATCGGACCGCCGCGCGGGACGAAGCAGGAAACGCCCAGCGTCGACAGAGACGGGTGTGGTGGCGGGTGTGGTGGCGATCTTGTCAATCAGCATGGCTTCCCTCCTCGAAAGCACATGTGGGGGGCACGCCCCGAAGAAGACGGGCCCCGATAGGGATGGGCCCCGCAAAAGACTTGGGGGACCGGCTTTGCAGCCGATCCCCCTTTTACAAAGTCTTTGTAAAGGTTCGGCTTACTCGGCTGCCTCCGCGGCGGGAAGAACCGAAATATAAGTGCGGCCCTTCATGCCCTTCTTGAAGGTCACATGGCCCTCGACCACGGCGAAGATCGTGTGATCCGTGCCCATGCCGACGCCTTGGCCCGGGAACCAGGTCGTGCCGCGCTGGCGGACGATGATGTTGCCCGGAATGGCGACCTGGCCGCCGTACAGCTTGACGCCCAGACGGCGCCCGGCGCTGTCACGGCCGTTGCGGGATGAACCGCCTGCTTTTTTGTGTGCCATGGAAGGTTACTCCTTCGCTGCCGCGGCCTTGGCGGCGCGCTTGGGTTTGGCGGGAGCTTCGACCGGAGCCGGAGCAGCGGCGTTGTTATGGGCGGCGCGGCGCGCATCGGCGGTGCCGGTGGCAACGGTTACGCCAGAGGTCTCGGCGCCCGACGCCAGCACGCCGGTCACGCGAACCAGCGTCCATTGCTGGCGGTGGCCCTTGGTGCGCTGGCTGGAGTGCTTGCGGCGACGCTTGACGAAGTGGATCGTCTTTTCGCCCTTGATCTGGTCGATGACTTCGCCCTGAACCGCAGCGCCGGCCACCAAAGGCGCGCCCACGGTCACGGTCTCGCCGCCCAGCATCAGGATTTCGTTGAACTGGATCTTGTCACCAGCAATGGCCGCCAGCTTTTCAACGCGCAGAACGTCACCCGCCTGCACCTTGTACTGCTTGCCGCCGGTCTTGAGGACCGCGAACATCGTGTCTTCCTTCTCGTGCTTCGCGCCCTTTGGCCCCTGTTGCCAGGTGTTCCCGGGTTGCCCCGCCTCGGACTGCGCGCCCTTCACGGGCGTCAAACCATAAACCCCGGCACGATTCGGCATCGTCCGGGATGCGGGCTTATCGGGAAACCGGGGAAAGATGTCAAGGTGAGGATGGGCCAGAGGGTGGAGCAGAGGGTGGAGCAGAGGGTGAGGCCGCGCCCGTCCCGCCAAGCGCCTTGGCCAGAAGCCGGGCAAGCTGGTCCTTCTCCTCCACCGACAAAACCGACAGCGAGGCTTCCACCACCCGGTTCGCCGGCCCCCGCCCCGCAACGCCGCCTCGCCCGCCAGGGTCAGCCGGTGGGGTCAGCCGGTGGGTCAGCACCCGCCCCGGCCCTGCGTCGCGCGCGATCAGCCCGGCGCGGATCAGCCGCGTCGCCAGCGTGCCAAAGGCCTGATCGGAGTTGAACGACACCTCTGCCAGCCGGTGCATGGACGCGCCCGGCGCGCGGTCTATTTCGCGCAAGTAGAACAATGTGGCGCGGTGGTAGCCGCCATCACCATCTTTGCCGCCAGCGCGCGCGGGCCGGTTCGGCCCTAGATATTGCTGCCGACCATCTGGTGCGAAACGGCAAGCCCAAGGTCGTGCGATATGCCGGCAAACAGCGCGTCAAAGGCATGAAACATCGCCAGATTGGCCTTCTTGCCCGACTCCGAGGCCAGGAAGGCGACATAGCCGTCCAGTTCGGCATCGCTGAGCGGTTGGTAGGCCAGCGCCATATAGGGATATAGCCAGGCCTGCGCCGAGGCCCGGGCCTGGGCTTCCCCGCGGGCAACCTGCGCCGCTGCATCGGCATCGGTCATCGGCACCTTCAACCCGCCGCCCTGCACAAGGCCGTGATACAGCGCCAGATTGGCATTCAGCGTGCCCTGCACATTCAGCTCGATCAGGTCCAACTGGTCGATCAACCTGTGCAGCGTGGCGGCGCGCGGCGTGGTCTTTTCGTCCATCTCCAGCCAGGCCAGGGTCGCGGCATCCTTGGCCGACGGGTCCAGAAAGGCCCGGCGCGCCTGAACCTCCAGCCCGGCGACCCTGGTGCCTAGGGGCGAGGCAAAGAAGTCCTGCATCGCTCGCAAGGTCGCGGGATCGTCCGCAAGCGTCTTTAGCATCGCACTATCCAGTTGCGGGCGCACGCTGGCCGGATCATAAATCCGCGCCACCTCGGCCCGCCAGTTCACGCCGCCGGACCCGTCCAGCATGGCCTTGTCCAGCCCGTCGCCATAGGCGAGCCCCTCTTCGCGGATCACCGCCAGCAGGGGGCCAAGTTGCATCGCATCGCCCAAGGCGGCCACTTGCGCTGCATCCACCGCCGCTGCGGTGCCGGCCTGCGCGGGCTGAAGCAAGTGCAGCACCGGGCCGGACGCGGTAAGCGTGACCTGCGGCGCAACACCGACAAGCCCCAGCGCCAGGCCCAAGGCCGGGCCCAGGGCTGCGCCGCGCCTCGGCATCCGGGGGTTCGCAAGGCCAGGAACATGTGAACGCATGGGACTACTCCGCCGACTTGCGAGGACAAATGGGGGCGCCGGGCCGATTTTCCAACGCCCGCCCGGCGAATTTCCGCGCCGTCTGCGCGAAAAGCGTCAAATTGCCTGCGCAAAAAGCGTCAATCCGGCATCCGCACGGCCCTTGAACGCCCCCGCTGCGCCGCAATTCCCGGTTCCACCCGCGCAATCTTGGTCTTGCATGCCCCGCAAGACCCCGCTAAACCCCCGCCGCATAGACGACCCCTGAAGCGCGGAGAGGTGGCAGAGTGGTCGAATGCGGCGGTCTCGAAAACCGTTGTCGGTTTGCGCCGACCGTGGGTTCGAATCCCACCCTCTCCGCCACCAAAATTCTGTAAGTATCTGGTTTAACGCGAGAAAATAGCTGGCGAAAATATCGCTTCCCCCAGAAAATCCCCCTCATCCTGTCGGATGCCCCCGGACTTGCCCCTTTCTTGCGGTCGGAAAATTCGCCGCTCGGCCCATCAATCTCGCCGGAGCGACGTTCTGTAGCGGGAAGTTCCCGCCCAGGCGTTTCTTACCCTAAACATGCCCTTGCCGAGGTTCTACTTGAGCGATTCTCAAACGTTCCTGTTTCCGATGCACGAAAGGTCGCATCGGTTCTAGGTCGCTTCGACCCAAAGATGCATGTTCACCCAGGAAGGCGGATCGCCGCAGAGGGTTGACTTGAAGGTTAATCTTCTCTCTTGTATTCGCACTTCCAAGTGACATTCGTTGATATGGGCGCTCAGGATGTGGAAAATTGGCTTTGCCCTCGCGGCACTTGCTTTGTTCGGATGTGCGCCGAAACCAAGCCCCGAACAGTTGGCGCAGGCACAACTGGAGCGGATTGACCGGGCCAAGACCGTTGCCCAGCCGGATCGCGAAGGGCGGGTTCAGGCGTCATTCGACAAGCGCTGGCAGGAAGGGGATCGCTACGAGTTCATTCAAAAGGACGGCTTGACGGGCGTCGTGAGTGGCACAGCCGTGATTGAGACCCGTCTTCGGGGAGACGATGAAGTGGAAGGGGTTGTGCTCAGCGGCAACCTGTCCGGGGCCATTGCAACGCGCGCGGGGTTTGCGCTCAAGGATGGTGGCGGCAGCTATGACCCACCCTGGTCAGTCGTACCCAGTGGCGAGTTCCAGCTTGGCAAGCACATGAGCGCACGAAGCATTCGCACAGCGCGCGATGGCACGAAAGGCTGGATGGAGTATGAATCCCGCATCGCGGCGCGGGAGAAACTCAAGACGGCCTTCGGCGAAATAGACACTTACCGGGTGGACGTCTCCCGGACGTTTCAGGATGGTGGCCGACTCAAAATGACATTCTGGTACGACCCTGATTGGGGTTACTCGGTCAAACTGCTGACCGAATTCAGAGGCCGCAGCGGACCGCCGAATATCCAGATTCGGGAAATGGTGTCGCGGTCACGCAAGGGCTGACGCCGGTTTCCCAAAATCGGTCATCCGGGCCAGCACGCCGGAAGGCAGCACATCATTCAGGCACCGCGTGTGCCCCAACGGGCATTCCCGCTCAAAACAGGGCGAGCAATCCAGCGGCGGCTGATAAGTGGCATCATTTTTGAGCCAGATCACTGCGGCATATTCGCTGAGCGGCGGTGTATGCAGCGGGCTGCTGGAGCCAAAAATGGCGACTTGCGGCACACCAAAGGCCGCAGCCACGTGCATCAGGCCCGAGTCATTGCTCACTATGTTTTTCGTAGCTGATACAGCAATGAATGCGTGGGCTAGCGACGTTTTCCCAGCTAAATTCAGGCACTTGCCCGGCTGCACGGCATTGACACAGGCCGCAATTTCCTCGC
>JANLQT010000407.1:0-10451 GCA_031368035.1 Rhodobacterales bacterium
GATCAGCGTGTCCTCGTCTTCCTCGACCGTCACGCCGCATGCCTCCAGTCCGCGCGCCATCGCGTCGATCCGGTCGCTTTCCTTGACCCGCAGCTCTTTAACACCGCGCATCACCGTCTTTCCGCTGGCAAACGCCCCCACCACCGACAGGATCGGGTATTCGTCGATCATCGACGGTGCCCGCCCGGGCGGCACCTCGACGCCCTTCATGTTCCCCGAAAACCGCACCCGCAGATCGGCCACCGGCTCGCCGCCCTCTTCCCTTGGGTTCAGGAACTCGATCTCGGCCCCCATCTCGACCAGCGTGATGTACAGCCCGTTGCGCGTCAGGTTCTGGCTGACCCCGGGCACCATGATGTCGGACCCTTCAACAATCAGCGCCGCACAGGTCGGGAACGCGGCCGAGGACGGATCGCGCGGCACCGCCACCGTTTGCGCCCGCAAGCTTGGTTTCCCGGTCAGCGTGATCACATGGCCCTCGCTGGTCTTTTCCACCGTCAGCTTCGCGCCAAAGCCCAGCAGCATCCGCTCGGAATGATCGCGCGTCGGCTCTTTCTCGATCACCACGGTCTCGCCGTCCGCATTAAGCCCGGCCAGCAGGATCGCCGATTTCACCTGCGCCGAAGCGACCGGCAGCGCATAGCGAATGCCCCTGGCCTCGCGCGCGCCCACCACCGTCATCGGCAACCGCCCGCCCTGCCGCCCGTAAGCCATGGTGCCGAACAGGCTCAAAGGCTCCGTCACCCGCCCCATCGGCCGCTTGCGCAGGCTGGCATCCCCGGTGAACGTCGCCGTCAGGGCCGAGGTCGCCATCGTCCCCATGATCAGCCTGACGCCCGTGCCGGAATTGCCGCAATCGATCACATCCGCCGGTTCGGTAAACCCGCCCACGCCGACGCCCTGCACCGTCCAGTCGCCCTGGCCCAGTTGCGTCACCGTGGCGCCAAACGCCCGCATCGCCTTGGCGGTGTCCAGAACGTCCTGCCCCTCCAGCAGGCCGGTGATCCGCGTCTCGCCCAGCGACAAGGCCCCGAAGATCAGCGCGCGGTGCGAGATGGACTTGTCGCCCGGCACCAAGGCCACCCCCTTGAGTGGGGCGGATTTCGAAGCGGTCATGGGCTCTGCGTGGCCTGTCCCGGACATGGGCGTCTCCTTGGCTATCGGGCGGGGTGATAGCGCAAGCAGGGGACATGGTCTAGCTGGTGGGATCGGCAGCGGCACAGGGGCCGGTTCAGGCGTCGAACCGGTCCGGACGGGGCAAGGCGCCGTCGCGCTGGAACGCCATCTCGCCCAGAGAAAACAGATCTTCCAGAAAATACGCCGACAATTCCGAACGCGACGCCAGACCCGACTTGCGGTAGATGTTCTGCGCCTGCTGGCGGATCGTCGCTTCGGACGTCCGGCGCAGCCCGGCAATTTCGCGCAAGGAGGCGCCCTTCAGCAGCAGCCCCGCCACATCCGCCTCGGCTGCGGTCAGGTTCCAGGCGGTGAACTGGCTTTCGATGGCGCGCGACAATCCGTCCAGAAACCGGCGGCTTTGCTGGCGCCATTCGCGGCCCTCGTCACCGGCGCGGGCCAGCGCGGTTTCCAGCGACACGGTCCGCTCGCCCAGCCGCGACAGATACAGGACCAGCACCGCCACCATGAACATCATCATCAGCGTCGCCAACCGGTCGATGACGTCGGACACCGGGCCGGGCAGCAGGGTCTGGCCGGCTTCCACGCCGGCATCCATCACGGTCATAAGCAGCGCCAGCCCCACAAGGCCCAGTATGGCAAAGATCGCGATGGTGCGGCGTGGCAAGGTGGCCCCTGTTTTCCAAAGAGTTGTCGGTCTGAGCTCAACCATGCGCCCCTGTGCGCGTTCTGGCCATCCGCTTTTTGTCGGATTGGCGGGGATCAGCCGCGCCGTCCACCTGGTCTGACGGAAGGCTGATGGCGCTGCGCAGCCTGCCCGCCGCAGCCTGAAGGCGCCCCGAGTCCCCGGGGCTTTTCAGGAGACGAGCCATGAAATATCTGCGTCCCAGCCTGTTCGCTGTCGGCCTTCTGGCCACCCAGGCCCAGGCCGAACCCATTCTGCCGAAATTTGATCCGGCCGATTTCGTCGCCGGCGCTGCCATCGACAATCCTTACCTGCCGTTTCCCCCGGGCTTTCAATCCGCGACCTATGGCCTAAGCCGCGACGACGAGGGCGATCTGGTCGAAGAGCGCACCAAGACCAGCTATGTCGGCCCGGGCCCCGAGATCGCCGGGGTGGCGACGGTCATC
This sequence comes from Rhodobacterales bacterium, assembly GCA_031368035.1. Classification (GTDB taxonomy): domain Bacteria; phylum Pseudomonadota; class Alphaproteobacteria; order Rhodobacterales; family Rhodobacteraceae; genus Stagnihabitans. Next base: position 2,269 of record JANLQT010000407.1, read on the forward strand.
ATGCAGGACGAGGCCTTTCGCGGCAAACTCAACGTCGAGCAGACCAAGGATTACTACGCGCAGGACCGCGCGGGAAATGTCTGGTACCTCGGCGAGGATGTCCTGAATATCCACTTTGACGACGAGGACAAGGTGACCGGCACCGACACCAAAGGCAGCTGGCGCGCCGGGGTGAACGAGGCGCTGCCGGGTTATGCCATGCCCGCGGGGCCGGTGCCGGGGCTGGCCTATGAACAGGAACACGCCCCTGCCGACAAGGCGCTTGACCGGGCCGAGATCGTGTCGGTGGACGGCACGCTCGACATCGGCGGGCACAGCTACACGCAGGTCGTGTCGATCTACGAGACCAGCGCCGCCGAACCCGACCTGCGCGAGATGAAATATTACGCCCCCGGCGTCGGCCTGATCCGCGAGGAGGAAGCGGTGGACCTCAACCGCGCCAATCCCGAGGCGCATTTCGATCTGGTGCCGAACGGCCAGTAACCCACCCTTCGAGCGGGCGGCCTAAATCCGGTCGCCCGCCCGGACAAAGGTCAGATAATGCGGGGTCCGCCCCTCGCGCAGCGCCTTTTGTTCATAGCGGGTGGACAGCCAGTCCCCCCAGGCGGTCCCGCCCTGGGCGACAAGGTCAAAGCCTGCGGGCGGCACTTCTTCCAGCGTCTGCCGGACATAGTCGGGAATGTCGGTCGCCACCCGCAACTCCGCCCCCGGTGCGGTGATCCGGGCCAAAGCGTTCAGATATTCCGGCGTCACAAACCGGCGGCGGTGATGCCGCGCCTTGGGCCAGGGATCAGGATAGTGCAGGAACACCCGGGACAGGCTCGCCTCGGGCAGCACCTCGAACAGATCGCGCACATCGCCCGGATGCAGCGCCAGATTGGTCAGCGCCTCGCCCCGGATCTTGCCAAGCAGCATCGCGATGCCGTTGACGAAGGGCTCCGCCCCGATCAATGCCACCTCGGGATGCAGACGCGCCATATGCACCAGATGCTCGCCGCCGCCAAAGCCGACCTCCAGCCACAAGGGCCGCCCCGCGCGCCAGGGCTCCAGCGCCAGCGGCCCGCGCGCCGGATTGTCGTCTCGCGTCACCCCGCGCAGCGTCACCGCCTCCAGATCCTGCGCCAGATAATCCTTCTGGCTGGCACGCATGGTTTTGCCACGAATACGGCCATAGAAATTGCGTCGGGCGGGGGTCTCGGTCATCGGATGCACCTTTGGGTCCGGCGCCTATCGCAAGGCCCAGGGGCAGGGTCAAGCCCGACGCCCCTTGCACATCACCGCGGGCCAAATACCTCCGCAGGGTTTGGGGGCGCGCAGCCCCCATCTTCTTTCTGCACAAAAGCCTTGCGAAGCCCCGCTGCTTCACCGCCGGCACCCGCCTCAACCTCATTCATCCAGGTGGTTGACTGATGCCCGAATCGCTGTAATTCATCCATATGGTTGAACGACAAGACGACCCCCTGACCGAGATCCTGAATGCCGCCGGCGATCCCACGCGGCGGGCCATCCTTACGCTGCTGGCACAGCATGGTCCGACCCGGGTGACCGAACTCGCCGCCCGGTTCAAGATCAGCCTCAACGCTGTCTCCAAGCACATCAAGGTGCTGGAATCCGCCGGCCTCGTCACCCGCCGCACCCTGTGGCGCGAACATCTGATCGAGGTGCGGCTGGACCGCCTGGCCGAGATCGACACCTGGTTTGCCAGCCTGCGCTCGATCTGGGCGCTGCGGCTGGACGCCCTCAACGCCCTGCTCACCGAAGAAGAGCCGAAATGACCGACCTGACCCTGACCGTGGAACGCCGCATCAACGCCCCCGCCGCCCGCGTCTATGACGCCTGGCTGAATCCCGAAACGCTGGTCCGCTTCATGTCCAACTGCCAGGGCATGTCGCTGGCCAAGGCCGAAACCGACCCCCGCATCGGCGGCCGCTTCCTGCTGGTCATGCACACCAGCAACGGGGAAGTGCCACATACCGGCACCTATCTGGAACTCCAGCCCCACAGCCGCATCGCCTTCACTCGGGAATCGCAATTCTCTACCGTGGAAGGCAGCACCGTCACCCTGGACCTTGCGCCGGACGGCAACGAAACCCTGCTGACCCTGACCCATGTCCGCTTTGCCAGCGATAGCAACCGCGACGGCCACAAGGGCGGCTGGTCCACCATTCTGGACGGCCTTGTCACCACCTATCAAAAGGCAGCCGCCTGAAACGGTCGGGGCGGCGGAAGCCGCCCCGACCGACCTAAAGGCTCTGCCCGCCCGACACTTCGATCCGCTGCCCCGTCACCCAGTTGCCCTTCGATGTCAGCAGGCTCGCCACCGCCGCCCCCACGTCATCCGGCAGCCCCACCCGCCCCATCGCGGTCAACCCCGCCACCATCTTGTTGATCTCGGGCGTGTCCCGCACCCGGCCCCCGCCGAAATCCGTCTCGATCGCCCCCGGCGCCACCACATTCACCGAAATCCCGCGCGCCCCCAGTTCCCGCGCATAATACCGCGTCATCGTCTCGACCCCCGCCTTCATCGAGGCATAGGCGATCGACCCCGGCATCGTCATCCGCGCGAGGCCCGACGAGGTGTTCACCACCCGCCCGCCATCCCGCAACAACGCCGCCAGCGCCTGCGTCAGAAAGAACGGCGCCTTCAGATGCACCGCGTAAAGCCGGTCGAACATCGCCTCGGTGGTATCCGCTGCCAGCGCATAGCCACCGTCGCCGGCGTTGTTCACCAGATAATCCAGCCGGTCATGCCCCAGCCCGGCCAGCACGGCTGTCAGCGCCAGCACAAAGGCCGGAAACCCCGCCACCTCGTTCATCGAAAGCGGCAACGCCGCCGCCTTCACGCCCTTGGCGCGCAAATCGGCGACGCTCGCTTCGGCCGCCGCGAGGTTGGTGTTGTAGGTGATGACGACATCCACCCCGGCCTCGGCCAGATGCAGCGCCTCGGCGCGGCCAAGGCCGCGGCTGCCGCCAGTGATCAGTGCGATGGGCATGTCCTGTCTCCTGTTGTGGTGATGCACCGGATGTGGGCCCAAAACCCGCGGCTTGCCTGCCCTTTCCTGCCGAAGGCTTGCCCAATCCTCCAAATCCCGCCCCGCGCGTGCTTGAGTGTGCCCGGCTTCCCGCCTAGGGTCATGCCCGAACCCAAGGGAACGCGGATGACCGGGCAGGATCTCTTGCGCCAAGTGCTGGCCCGGGCGGGCCGTATGGACCCGCATGACCGCGTCATGGAAACCGGCATCCCGGGCCTGCGCATCTTCAAAAGCCCCCGCCCGACCGAGATCGAACATGAAGTGTTCGACCCGGTCTATTGCCTTGTCCTGCAAGGCGAAAAGCATGTGCAGCGCGAGTGCACAGTGCATGTCGTCGGCCCGATGCACAGCTTTTTCGTGCCGCTGGACCTGCCCCTGACCAGCCGGATCGAACAGGCCAGCCCAGCCCAGCCCTATGTCTCGCTGGCCCTGCGGCTGGACATGGCGCTGCTGGCCGAACTCGCGGGGGAAACCCGCGCCGAGGTGGAGCCGGACGACCGCGACAGCGGCCTTCGCCCCGTTCCCGCCGATCCCCAGATGGTGGATGCGCTCGCGCGGCTTCTGGCGCTGTCCTCGCAGCCCGAACCGGCCCGCCTGGTGCTGGAACCGCTGATCCGTCGCGAATTGCATTACTGGCTGATCGCCTCGCCCCACTCTGCCTTGTTGCGCGGCCTGATGCGCCCCGGCGGCGCGGCGCAGCGCATCGCCGAGGCTGTCCGCACCCTTCGCCGCGATTTCGCAGCGCCCCTGCGGGTTCAGGATCTTGCACGGGCAGCCGGGATGAGCGCCTCGGGCTTTCATGCCCATTTCCGAAAGCTGACCGGCACCACCCCGCTGCAGTTCCAGAAAAGCCTGCGCCTGATCGAGGCGCGGCGGCATTTGCTTGCGGGCGGGCACAGTGTCTCAACCGCCGCCTTCGCGGTCGGCTATGAAAGCCCGACCCAGTTCAGCCGCGAATTTTCCCGCCGCTTCGGCCATGCCCCCTCCGGTATGCTGCACCCGCCTCAGACCTTGCGCGACCAGGTGGCCGCATGACCGCGCTGCGCCTGACGCCGGACCATGTCGCCCGGGTGCACCGCGAGGTGCCCGAAACCCCTGGGCTCCCCGGCTTTGCCCGGCACACCGATGCCGAATTTTCCGCCTGGGTGGCGCGGTCTTTAGCCGATGACCCCGCGCCGGGCGGCCCGTTGCAACTGTTCGTCTATGGCTCGCTGCTGTGGAAGCCCGAGGTCGCGCATGTCGCCGAAACCCCGGCCCTGCTGCATGGCTGGCACCGGGCGTTCTGCATGCGTCTGCCCCGGTTTCGCGGCACCGCGGAATTTCCCGGCCTGATGATGGCGCTGGATCGGGGGGGCTCCTGCCGGGGCTTGGTGTTCACGCTGGAAACTGGCGACAAGCCCGCGCAACTGGACAAGCTGTTCCGCCGCGAATTGCCGTTTTCCCCCACCACCAACCTGCCGCGCTGGCTGAAGGTGCAGACCGACACGGGGCCGGTGACGGCGCTGGGCTTCGTGATGAACCGCGCCTCGTCGCTGTACACCGGGCCACTGGCGCCGGACGACGTGGCCGATGTGCTGGCAACGGCCTGCGGCTATGGCGGCACCGGGGCGGAATATCTTCTGAACACCGTCGCCCAGCTAGAGGCGCGGGGCATCCGCGACAGCCTGCTGTGGCGCTTGCAGCACATGGTGGCCGACCGGATCGAGGCGAGGACCTAGTTATGGCAAAACGAACGCTGCACCTGACGCCGGACCTTGTCGCCCGCGTCCACCGCGCGGTGCCCGACACCGGCCCGCCGCCCGGCATGGTGCTGCAAACCGATGCCGATTACGAGGGTTGGGTGGCCCGCACCCTTGCCAGCGATCCGGCCCCCGACCAGCCGATCCGCCTGTTCGCCTTTGGCTCGCTGATCTGGAAGCCCGAGGTGGATCATGTGGCCGAGACGCCTGCCTTGGCACGCGGCTGGCACCGCGCCTTCTGCTTGCGGCAGGTCCGCTTTCGCGGCACGCCGGACGCCCCCGGCCTGATGCTGGCCTTTGACCGGGGCGGGTCCTGCCGGGGCGTGATGTTCTCGCTGGCCCCCGGGGACAAGGCCGCGCAACTGGACCGCCTGTTCCGGCGCGAGTTCACGGTGAAGCCGATCAACAACATCCCGCGCTGGATCACGGTCCAGACGGCGGATGGCCCCGCCAGCGCGCTGGCCTTCGTGATGAACCGCGCCTCGCCCGCCTATGCCGGAAAGCTGCCGGTGGAGGAGGTGGCCAAGGTGCTGAGCCGGTCTTGCGGGCACAGCGGCAGCGGCGCGGAATACCTTCTGAACACCGTCAGCCATCTGGAAGCGCGCGGCATCCACGACCGCTATCTCTGGCAACTTCAGGCGCTGGTAGCCGAGCGGATCGAGGCGCACTCCTGATTGCAGCGGCCGGTCCCTGCGAGCCAAATTCCTTCGAAGGAATTTGCAAATCTTTTCGAAAAGATTTGGCGCCCCCCCCGCGTGCAACCGGCGCGATTCATGGTTAACCGAATCTGAACAAAAAACACGAAATCAAGCGTTTTCAACGGACTATGCAATGTTGCACGCGTGCAACCACCCCTGTTTCCCGTCAAACCTGCTCCAAAGGCCGCTCGCCGATCCGTTCGGCCACCATCACCAGATAGCCATCCGGGTCCTGCACCAGAAACTCCCGCTGCCCGCCCATCCGGTCGCCCCAGTCCCGCCACTTCTCGCGCAAGGCCACATAAAACGGCACCCCCGCCGCCTGAACCCGCCCCGCCACCGCCCGGACATCCGCCACGAAAACCTGCACCACAACCCCGCGCCCGAACGGAAGCTCCATCGCCGCAACCTCCCAGTCGCCGTCGCGTTCATAAACCATCACCTGCGCCCCATCCGGATGCACCAGATGCGCCAGCTTCTGCGCGGGCCGGATGAAACTGGGCGCGAACCCCAGCACCTCCGTCCAGAATGCCAGCGCCCGCGGATAGTCCGAGACCATCATCTCGGTGATCCCCATCGCCCAGACCTCTGGCGCCGTCCCGACCCCCATCAGCCTCGCCCCCGATAGGGCGCGACGCCCTGATCCGGGATCCACGCCCCCAGCGGAGGCACCCCGGTCTGCCAGAACACATCAATCGGAATCCCGCCCCGCGGATACCAATAGGCCCCGATCCGCAGCCATTCCGGCTCCAAAAGCGCCACCAGCCGCTTGGCGATATCAAGGGTGCAATCCTCGTGAAACGCGCCGTGGTTGCGGAAGCTGTGCAGGTACAGCTTCAGGGATTTGCTCTCCACCAGCCAGTCGCGGGGGATATAGTCGATCACGATATGGGCAAAATCCGGCTGCCCGGTCATCGGGCACAGCGAGGTGAACTCGGGCGCGGTAAAGCGGACAACATAGTTGGTGCCGGCGTGGCTGGTCGGCACTTTCTCCAGCAGCGCAGAGTCTGGTGACGTTGGCAGCCCGGTCTTGGTTCCAAGCTGGGTCAGGCCGGAAATATCGGTTTGGGTCATTTGGGGCTCGTCGGGACAAGATGGGTGGATCACCCATCCTACGGGCACCTTACCGGAAAAGAAACCGTAGGATGGGTGATTCACCCATCACCTTCACCGCACCAGGGGAAACACCGCCCTGATCTTCGGATCCCGCAAGATCAGCCCCAGCCACATCACGATGCCAAGGTAGATCCCGAACAGCGTATGGCTGTACAGCGGCGCGCCGCCGTGCAGGTTCGTGGCCATCGCCCCGCCAAGGATCGCCATCATCAGGACCGCCCCCAGAAGCCCGGTCGCCGGGATCAGGAACAATACCGTTGCAATCGCCTCAAGCACGCCGATCAGCATCAAAGGCGCGTTCGGCCAGTTCAGCGCATCCATCGTCTGCTGCGCCACCGCCATGCCCGCCAGCTTGGGCAGGGCCGAGGCGCCCAGCATGAACAGGCCGAACAGCGCGCTCAAAGCCCAGCCAATGCGGCGGAGGGTGGTTTCGGACATGGACAGCTCCTTTGACCTGAGACGATCGCTCAATGGTTGGCCGATCTGCGAACTGTGTCAAGGGATCGGCACGCGGGACTGGTTTGCCGGGCACCAAACCCATAGACCTGCACCGAAGATTACTGGACGGAAAGGGCAGGCTGATGACGATGCTTATCACAGGGGCAGGGCGCGGGATCGGGCGCGGTCTGGCGGAACTTGCCGCCCAAAGGGGCGGGCGGGTCATCGGCACAGTGCGCGACCGCTTGGCGCTGACGTTGCCCGGCGTTGAAACCGAAGTGCTGGACGTGACGGACCCCGCCTCGCAAGCGGCGCTGGCCACGCGGCTGGCGGGGCAGTCGCTGGACCTTCTGGTCTGCAATGCCGGAATCAACCTCGACAAGGGTCGCCGCTTGGGCGGGGTTCTGACGCCTGACGTCTGGGCTGAAACCTTTGCCGTCAACGTCACCGGGGTGTTTCTGACCATCGACGCGCTGCTGCCGAACCTGCGGGCGGCCAAGGGCAAGATCGCGATCATCTCCTCGCAGATGGCGTCCGACACGCTGGCGACGGGGGGAAGCTATGCCTATCGCGCTTCCAAAGCCGCTGCGCTTAATCTGGGGCGCAACCTTGCGACCGATCTGAAGGGTGACGGGATTGCGGTGGGCATCTATCACCCCGGCTGGGTGCGCACCGATATGGGCGGCAAGGGCGCCACTTTGTCCGAGGCCGAATCGGCGACAGGGCTTCTGGACCGCTTCGCCGCGCTGTCGCTGACCACTACGGGCTGTTTTGAAAACTGGGACGGCCGACCGCACCCGTTTTAAGGGCGTTTCGCTGGACAGGTCGCGCTCAACCGCCTATATGCCCGCCATCCTGAACCCGATGGCCCGCCGCACGACTCGGCGGGGCGGCGTGGCGTTTGGGCCAACAAGACCGGCGGAGCCAACCGCGTGGCCAGTGAAAACACGATGAAAAGGATACGACACTCTCATGTGCGCCAAAGAAACTATGGAAGACTTCGAAGCCCTGCTGAAGGAAAGCTTCGAAATTGACACGCCCGAAGAGGGCACGGTTGTCAAAGGGCTGGTGATCGCCATCGAGGCGGGCCAGGCCATCATCGACGTCGGCTACAAGATGGAAGGCCGCGTTGACCTGAAGGAATTCGGTGGCCCCGGCGA
>JANLQT010000458.1:0-1689 GCA_031368035.1 Rhodobacterales bacterium
CCAACCGCACCTGCACCGATTTCTTCGCGCATGGCATGGGCTCCATCACCCACGAGGCGCCGTTCCTGATGACCAACCACCCGGTCGCCTATGAAGGCGTGGATGCCCCACATCCGCTGGAGGCCGGGATGATCCTGTCGATCGAGACGACGATGCTGCACCCCCGGCGCGGCTTCATAAAGCTGGAAGATACGTTGGCCGTGACCGAAACGGGGTACGAGCTTTACGGCAGCGAAGGGCGGGGCTGGACCCAAGGGAGCACTGCCTGACCGCCCTTGCCTGCTGCGTGGCAAAGCTGCGATCAGGCCAAGCAAGTCTGCCAGCCCACGCAGCCGCCAGATCAGCGGATAGCCGGGATCGGCCCGGCGCCCGGCATCGGTCAAGAGGTCATTCCGTGGTCGGGGCGCACAGGAATGGCGGGGCTGCCCGCCGCGCGTCGCTTCGCGTCCTCGTCCAGCTGCACGGCGATCAGCGCCACCATGTCGGTGTCGCCTCCTAAGGTCGGCGGCCCTCTTGGTTGACCGATTGGCGTCCCGTCCCGGGTGAAACGTAGGGTGTCGTGCTTGCACGCACCTTTTGTCGGGTATGGTGCAGGCAAGCACGACACCCTCCATTCAATTCCCCTGCTTTGCGTCCCGTGAAAGGCGCGGCAGGTCGGCTGTAAGGGCCATTGGTATAAGGTCGGCTGACGTTCAGTTCAGGCGTATGATGGTTACGGCAAGGGCGACGAGCGCGGCGCAGCTGGTGTCGGTTTTGCAGCAGCGCATGGCGATACTTCTGTATTCCTTGAACTTTTGGAAGAAGTTCTCGATCAGATGCCGCCATTTGCAGGTGTGACGGTCGAACGTTGCGGGGAAGCGCCGGTTGGGTTTGGGCGGGATGACTGCCACGATCCCGGCCGCCGCGAGGACGTATCGCAACCAGTTGGCGTCGAAGGCACGGTCGGCGAGCAACTGGCCGCAGGTCAAGCCCTCGATGAGGACTGCCGTTCTGCGCAGGTCGTGGGCCTGTCCGGGCAGCAGGCGGAAGTCGATCAGGTTACCAGGCGCGTCGGTCAGGACTGCAAAGGCGACCTGATCCGCCCCATGGGTCTTGGCGTAGCGGGCATAGGGTTGCAAGCGCGCGAGCGGCCATTGCTCGACGCGCTCCGGGGCGAAGCTGAGGGTCATGCGGATTGTCCTGTTGAAGGATTTGTTGGCTTTCGGGCTGGACCTCGGATGCGGAGTCCAGGCTGGATTTCACCGGCTTGCCGCAGTTCAAGGTATCCACCCCGGAATCCACCAGCCAAGTGCCTGTTTTATTGTGCTATCTCAGCGGTTTTCGGGTGGCTTCCCGAGGGGGTGGCTTCCCAAAAAAATCGCTCTGACGCTGGCGACGTGCCGCGCCGCGCCCCCCAGCATACGTTTTCGCCCCGAAAGGAACCGGAAAACAATGGCTTGGCGGCTCAGACGGTCATCTGGCTCCGTCTGGACCCCGGTTCGGACTCTGGGGTCCACCACGGCATCCATCCCGAACCCGAGCGCGCTGGCAGTCACCTGCACGCGCCTCTCCCGAGCATATGAAATTCATACGCGTCCCGGCGGAGATTGTCTTGCCTTCCGGTGTCTCGCGGAAAAGTGTCTCATGCGCAGCCTAAAGCGTTTCCACTTCATGTTGCAACATATCCGGCAGCATGAAGGTAGTTCCAGC
>JANLQT010000486.1:0-3864 GCA_031368035.1 Rhodobacterales bacterium
AGATCACCCCGTCTTCCGCCGCCGCCTTGGCGACCAGAATGGCGCTGCGATACTCGCCCAGCTTCAGCGCGTAACCGGCCAGTTGCCCCATCTCGGCAGGGGTCAGGCTTTCGGTCAGTTGCACCATGAACCGGGCCGAAAGCTGTTCGTTGCCGGCCTTGGCCAGCCTCACAGCGGCGTCCAGCACCGAAGATTTGGCCAGCTTGGGCGAAAGTTTGCCCGAAGGCACGGCCTTGGACACCAGGCTTGGGTCCAGGTTCATCCCCAACCGTTCGGCGGATAACAGCCCGTAATAGGCGCTTTGCCCTTTGGCCCCCTGAGCATAAGCGGCACGGGCGAGGTCGGCCTTACCCATCGCCTCATAGGTCCGGCCCAGCCAATAGGCGCGGCGGCTGGTGGTGATGGCGGTGCCGGTCTGCGGCAGGTTCTGGAAATGCAGCAGCGCCCGGGCCGGATCGTCCTGCTTGCGCAAGGCTATGAACCCCGCCAGGAATTCCAGATCGTTAAAGCTGTCGTCGTCCGGCCCAAGGTGGTGGTTGGACGCCACACGGTAGGCGTCCTTCGCCTTGCCGCTGCGCATCAGGTAGCGTGACAGCGTCAGCCGCCGTTCCGTCCAGGCGGTGGGGTCGCCCAGACCGTCTGCCGAAGTGGAGCGTTGCAGGATCAGCGTGGTCGCATCGGGATAAAGATCGCGCCGCATCCGCCACAGGAACCGCTCATACGCCAGCCCGGGGTCCGAGCCGAGCGACGCCGGCACGGCTTTCAGATAGCTCGCCGCATTGTCGGCATTGGCCCGCAGCGCCAGTCGCGCGGCGGCCAGTGCCTGCCAGTCCTTGCCGACGCGGGGCAGCATCCGCTTGGCCTCTGACGTGCGATCACCGTCCCACAGGATCTTGTCGAGGCGCGGGATATTGCCCTTGGCCTCGATCTCGGGGTGGGTGGCCAGAAGCTGGGCTTCCTCGTCGGCGGTTAAGGCAAGCTGGGTCCAGCCGCGCAGGGCTTCGGCATCCGCCTTGGCGTTCTGGCCGGTGGCATAATAGGCGCCGGTCAGGGCTAGGACCCCGGCGGCAGAGCGGGGGGCGCCTGTCCCGAAATAAGCCAGGATGCGCGCCGGATCGGCATTGGCCAGTTGCGCCTCGCCCTGGCCCTTCAGCACCGGCAGGCCGGGCCAGTCCGGGCGGCGGGCGAGGAAGGCCTCGTAGTCGGACAGGCGGCCCTGCCCGGCGCGCAACCTTTGCCATTCGATCACATCAGCCGCGACCGCGCCTGCGCCCTGCGCGGCAGCGGTGGCCCCGGCCCAATCTTCCTTCTGGGCGGCGCTCAGGGCGGTGGCAAAGGCGGTGGTCTCGCTGGCCGGGGCGGCCAGCGGAGCAAGGGCAAGGCCAAGCGCAAGGGCCGCAAGGCGAAGGGGGCGGGTACAATTCAGGGAGAAGGACATGGCGCGATTCTGCCTGAGCCTTGGCCCAGCGGCAACCCGCAGATGCGTGATCGCGGCAAGATCGGCGGGGGCCCGCACGGCTTTGCGCTTGGCCGCCCCGTGTTCTTTCTTGGCAAGGGGTCCGGCCTGACATAAGACAGGCGCGCTTTCCGCCCATGCGGGGCCCATGCCAACAGAGGAGACGCGCCCATGTTCAAAGGCTCTTTGCCTGCCCTGGTGACGCCGTTCAAGAACGGCCAACTGGATATGGATGCGCTGAAACACCTGGTGGAGTGGCACATCGAACAAGGCTCGAACGGCCTTGTCCCGGTGGGCACCACGGGCGAAAGTCCGACGCTGAGCCATGAGGAACACCACGAGGTGGTGGCCGCCGTCATCAAAGCCGCACGCGGCCGGATACCGGTGATCGCCGGGGCAGGCAGCAACAACACGGTCGAGGCGATCGACCTGATGCGCCACGCCAAGGCCTCGGGCGCCGATGCCGCTTTGGTGGTGACGCCCTATTACAACAAGCCGACGCAAGCCGGGCTGGTGGCGCATTACACCGCCTTGCATGACGCGGTGGACCTGCCGATCATCATCTACAACATTCCGGGCCGGTCGGTGGTGGACATGACGCCGGAAACGATGGGCACGCTGGCGAAACTGCCGCGGATCATCGGGGTGAAGGACGCCACCGGCAAGATCGAGCGCGTCTCGATGCAGCGCGCGGCCTGCGGCGCGGATTTCGTCCAGTTGTCGGGCGAGGATGCCACGGCGCTGGGCTTCAACGCCCATGGCGGGGTCGGCTGCATCTCGGTCACGGCGAACGTCGCGCCGAAGCTGTGCGCCGAGTTTCAGGTGGCAACGCTGGCCGGGGACTACAAGGCTGCGCTGGAGTATCAGGACAGGCTGATGCCGCTGCACGAGGCGATCTTCATCGAGCCGGGACTGGTGGGGGCCAAGTATGGTCTGTCGCTGCTGGGTCTGTGCGGGGAAGAGGTGCGCTTGCCGCTGGTCGGGCTGACGGACGGGACCAAGGCCAGGATCAAGGCCGCGATGCAGTTCGCGGGGATTCTGTGACCGGCATGACCGGCGCAAAATCCGTCGTCGCCAACCCGTAGGATGGGGGATTCACCCACCACTTCGGCGCGCCCGACCCCATGACCCCCGGCCCCATGACCGCCAACGCCCGCGGCGCCCTCTGGATGATCGCCTCGATGGCGGGCTTCGCCCTGGAGGACGCCGGCGTCAAGCTGCTCGCCCCCCGAATGCCGCTGGGGATGATCCTGATCGGCGAGGGTCTGCTGGGCGTCCTGTGGTTCGCCCTCGCCGCGAGCCGCGCCGGACGGCCGCCGCTGCCAAGGGCGGCCCTGTCGCGCACGCTGGCCCTGCGCTCTGGGTTCGAGCTGACCGGCCGGCTGTTCTACGCGCTGGCGGTGGTGTTTGCGCCCATTTCGGTGGTCTCGGCGATCTTGCAGGCAACGCCCCTGGTCGTGGTGCCGCTGGCGGCGCGGATGTTTGGCGAGACGGTCGGCGTCCGGCGCTGGGCGGTGATCCTTGGCGGGTTTGTCGGCGTGCTGATCGTGCTTCGGCCGGGGCTGGCGGGGATCAGCCTGACCTCGGGACTGGCGCTGGTCGGGATGCTGGGCTTTGCCGGGCGCGACCTTGCGACCCGCGCCGCGCCCCCTGCGCTCAGCAACGATCAGTTGGGCGTGGCCGGGTTTGCCGTTCTGGCGGTGTCCGGCGCGGTGATCCTGGGGTTTTCGGGCCGGACCGCCTGGCCGGGACTTTCCGGCTGGGCCCTGTTCGCCGGGCTCTGCGTCGCGGGGATCTTCGGCTATGACGCGCTGACCCGCGCCATGCGCACCGGTCAGGTCGGGGCGGTGACACCCTTCCGCTATGCGCGGCTGGTGTTCGCGATGGTGCTGGCGGTGGGCGTGTTCGGCGAGCGGCCCGACCTGCCGATGATCCTTGGCAGTTTGATCATCGTCGGCTGTGGGTTGCTGACCCTTAGGATGGGTGATCGGCCCATCATGTCCTCAACGTCGCGCCGTGATGGATGACGCACCCATCCTGCGGGCTCAAGCCACCGAATCGCCGGTTTGGCGCCTGACAGTTCGGTCGGGGCCCCGACCTCGTTCCCCCTGATATTGCCTAACGAATCCCTACTCTCGCGGCGCCGTTGGCGACTGGCGCGCGGGCGGCTGATCTTTGGCGCAACCGTGGCAACAGTGTCACGACCGGGCCGCGAAGGTGACGAAAAAACGGCAAAATTCAGGTGCTGATTGGGCGCAAGGCGGACGACACCGCCCCACCCCTTCAGGAGACGACGCCGATGTTCATGCAAGAGATGACCGCCTTCGCCCCGGAACTGTCCGCCCTTGTGCCGCAGCCCCGCACCGCCGCTCGCCCGGCGCTGTCGGGCCTGCTGTCCGGCACGCTGG
>JANLQT010000492.1:0-8471 GCA_031368035.1 Rhodobacterales bacterium
CAAGGCGCAAGGCGCCTTCGATGCGGCGACCCTGACCGAAGTGGAAGCCTTCCTCCACGATCCACGCGCCTGGCAGACGGCGCGCGCCCAAGTCTGACCACCACCGGCGCCAAACCGCCAGCGGCATATGCCCCCTGATCGCGATTCGCCGCATCAGCCCACAAGCCATGGCGCACCGCTGCACGAATTGCGCTACACTTGGGGCCGGGAGAATCGTCCACAGGGTTTTCCCGGCACCCATACACACAGTTATCCCGATAGACTTCGCCCCCTTGGGCAGTCTATCGGGTAAGACGGGACAAAAGGGAGTGGGGCAATGAGCGAGCTGGCGACGATCCGGCCGATGCTGCCGCAGGGACATACAGCTTCGGAAACCGAGGTGCTGCCGCATAATATCGAAGCGGAGCAGCAGCTTCTGGGCGCAATTCTGACCAACAACGACGTCTATGACCGCATTGCCAACCTGGTGAAAGCCGATCACTTCTTCGACCCTTTGCACGCCCGCATCTTTGAACGATGCGCCGCGCGCATCCAGAAGAACGCGCTCGCCAGCCCGGTGACGCTGAAGCCGTTCTTTGACGACGATCCGGGGCTCAAGGAACTCGGCGGGCCCGCCTATCTGGTGCGTCTGGCCGGGGCGGCGATCTCGGCTTACGCGGCGCGCGATTACGCGCAGATGATCTATGACCTTGCGGTGCGGCGCGAACTGATCTCGCTTGGCCGCGACATCGCCGCCATGGCCCAGAAGGTCGAGGTGGACAACGAACCTTCCGAACAGATCACCGAGGCCGAGCAGCGTCTCTACAAACTGGGTGAACAAGGCGTCACAGAGCGCGGATTTCAAAGCTTTTTGCGCGCGGCTGTCCAGGCCGTCACCAATGCCAACGCCGCCTATCAGCGCGGTGGCGGCCTGTCGGGCATCTCGACCGGCCTCGTGGATCTGGACCGCAAGCTGGGCGGGCTCCACCCCTCTGACCTGCTGATCCTCGCCGGCCGTCCGTCCATGGGCAAGACCGCACTGGCCACCAACATCGCCTTCAACATCGCGCGCGCCCACAAGCGCGGCCGTCTGGCCGATGGCAGTGACGGCGCGGTGGACGGCGGCGTGGTGGGGTTCTTCTCGCTGGAAATGAGCGCCGAACAACTCGCCGCGCGCATCCTGTCGGAAGCTTCCGAAGTTCCCTCCGAACAGATCCGCCGTGGCGACATGTCCGAGACCGACTTCCGCAAATTCGTCGATGCCGCCAAGGAGCTGGAATCCTGCCCCCTCTACATCGACGACACGCCCGCTTTGCCGATCAGCCAGGTTGCCGCCCGCGCCCGCCGGCTGAAACGCACGCACGGCCTTGATGTGCTGGTGGTGGATTATCTGCAACTGCTGCGTGGGTCCTCGAAGGAAAACCGCGTGCAGGAGGTTTCCGAAATTACCCAAGGTCTCAAGGCGATAGCCAAGGAGCTTGATATCCCGGTGATCGCGCTGTCGCAGCTGTCGCGTCAGGTCGAAAACCGCGACGACAAGCGCCCGCAACTGTCCGACCTGCGCGAATCCGGCTCTATTGAACAGGACGCCGATGTGGTGATGTTCGTCTTCCGCGAGGAATATTACCTCGAACGCCTGAAGCCCGACGAAGGTTCACCCGAGTTTGCCGCCTGGTTCGAGAAAGCCAACAAGGCGCATGGCCGGGCCGAAGTGATCATCGGCAAGCAGCGCCACGGCCCGATCGGCACGGTGGAACTGGCGTTCGAGGGCCGCTTCACCCGCTTCAGCAACCTCGCGCAATCCTGGCAAACCGGCGAGCGGCAGGCGGAGTATTGACATGGACATGGGTCTGGCGGGCAAGGTTATAATCGTCACCGGCGGGGGCGCCGGGATCGGCGGGGCGATCTCCCTGGCGCTGGCGGCCGAGGGCGCCGTGCCGGTGATCTTCGCCCGCCGCCCGCCCGAGGCCGCGGTTCTGTCCCGCCTGACCGCCGCCAGCCCCAAAGCCGGCTGGGTTCTGGCCAATCTCGCCAAGGACGATGACTGCCGCGCCGCCGTCACCGAGGCGCATGACCGCTGGGGTCAGGTTTACGGCCTCGTCAACAACGCCGGCACCAATGACGGCGTGGACTTGTCCAAGGGCCCCGAGGCGTTCCGCGCCTCGCTGGACCAGAACCTGCTGCATTACTACACCCTCGCTCACCTGTTGCAGGACGATATCAAGGCCGCCCGCGGCGCCATCGTGAACATCTCGTCCAAAACTGCTGTCACCGGCCAGGGCAACACCTCGGCTTATGTCGCCGCCAAGGCCGCGCAACTGGGCCTGACGCGGGAATGGGCCGCTGCGCTGGCGCCCTGGGGTGTCCGGGTGAACGCGCTGATCCCGGCCGAGGTGATGACGCCGATGTATGACACCTGGCTGAAAACCTTCGACGATCCCGCCGCGCAATTGGCGAAGATCACCGCCCGCATCCCGCTTGGGGGCCGGATGACCACAGCCGAAGAAATGGCCAATGCCGCCGTCTTCGCCCTGTCACCGCGCTCCAGCCACACCACCGGCCAATGGCTGTTTGTGGACGGCGGCTACACCCATCTCGACCGCGCCATCGGCACCTGACGTTACAAAGTCATTCACCGCGGGACAAATACCTCCACGGGGGTCCGGGGGTGTGAAACCCCCGGCCTGTCAGCCCGCGCCGCGCCCGTCCAGCGAGGCCACCGCGCCATACATCCCCGGCCGCCGGTCGCGGAACAGGCCCCAGCTCGCCCGCATCTCTGCAATCGCATCCAGATCGAACCGGTGTACCAGCACCGACTCGTCCGTCCTCCCCGCCTTGGCCACCAACGCCCCGGTCTGGTCGGTGATGAAGCTGGACCCATAGAAGGTCACCTCGCGCCCGTCCGGTGCGACCTCGCGCCCGATGCGGTTGGACGCCACCACCGGCAGGATATTCGCCGCCGCATGACCGCGCATCACGGTTTCCCAATGCGGCTGGCTGTCATAACCGGGCGCGGGAGGTTCCGACCCGATCGCGGTGGGATACAGCAGCACCTCCGCCCCGCTCAGCGCCATGGCGCGGGCGGCTTCGGGAAACCACTGGTCCCAGCAGATCGCCAGACCAAGCCGGCCAAAGGCGGTGTCCCAGACCTTGAACCCGGTATCCCCGGGCGAGAAATAATATTTCTCCTCATAGCCCGGTCCCTGCGGGATATGCGTTTTGCGATAGTTGCCCAGCACCCGGCCATCCGCGTCGATCATCACGACCGAGTTGAAATGCGCCGCGCCCGCCTTTTCGAAATACGGGCACGGCAGCACCACGCCCAATTCCTTCGCCAGCGCCGAGAACGCGGCGATCAGCGGATGCCCCTGCATGGGCTGCGCCATGGCGAAATAGCGCGGATGCTGCTCGATACAGAAATACGGGGCGGCGAACAGTTCCTGAATCAGGATGACCTGCGCCCCTTGCCCGGCTGCCAGACGGATCAGCGTCTCGGCCTTGTCACGGTTCAGGGCCATGTCCCAGGAACAGGCGAATTGCGTTGCGGCGAGGGTGACTTGGCGCATGACGGCTCCGGTAGGATGGGCATGAATGCCCATCCTACCGGGAACGGCGGCGATTGGTAGGATGTGCCTTCAGGCCCATCTTCGCGATCACAGCTTCAGCGACAGAACCGTGCAGCGCTGCAGATCACCAAACCCGTTGAACCTTGTGTTGGTCACGGTCGAATAGGCCCCCATACCCTGGAACACCACGAAATCGCCCTCGGCGATATCGGCGGGGAAGGCGACCTCGCCCGGCAACCGGTCCACCGAATCGCAGGTCGGACCAAAGGCGATCTTCGGCGCCGCCACGCCGGTGCGGCGATGGCCTTCGGGGTCCAGCACTTCGACCCGGTCGATGCTGCCGATCTGGCTGAATTCGAACAGCGATCCGTAAACGCCGTCATTCAGGAACACATGTTCGCCATCCCTGACCGCCTTGACCCGGTCAGCCACAGCAAAGGCATCGCCGCACAGCGCCCGGCCCGGTTCGCACACCAGTTCGGGGCGATCGGCCCCGAAAGCCTCGTCCGCCACGCGGTCGATCGTGGTGAAAATCGCCTCGTAATCCGGCACGACCCCCGCCAAACGGTAGTTCGGAAACCCGCCGCCGACATTCAGCCGCGCGATCTTCACCCCCGCATGCCGCGCAATCTGCGCCGCCTCGCGGATATAGCTCGCCCAGGCTTCCGGGTCGATGCACTGCGTGCCGGGGTGGAAGGTGATCGACGGAATGAACCCCGCCGCAGCCACAAGGATCAGAAGATCCACGGCTTTTTCCTCGGTCGCGCCAAACTTGGCCCCGAAGTTATAGGCCGCGCCCGACACCGGCAGCTTGAAGCGCACCGAAATCTCGCGCCCGTCCGCCGGCACAAGTTCGATCAGCTTGTCCAGTTCCGAATGGCTGTCTACCGAATAAGACATCACGCCCCGCGCCACGGCATGGGCAATTTCCGACCGCGAGCGCACCGGGTTGTGGTAATGGATCGCCGCATCCGGCGCGAGCCGACGGATCAGGTCAATCTCGAACGGCGAAGCGCAATCAAACGCCTCGATCCCTGCAGCGACCAGGTTGTCCACAACCTCTTCGCCCGGATTGGATTTGACCGCATAGGTCACCAGGCCCGGAAATCCGGCCATGAACATCCGCGCGGTGGCCTGTACCACAGCGGGCGCGAAGAACAGCACCGGGTTCTCCGGCTGCTGGCTGCGCAGGTATTCGGTCGGGTTGGTCCAGATCGATTTGGACAGTCCCATCGGCGGGATCCTTTCTGCCAACAAGATGCGAGTCCTTTCCCGTTGCCCTACCATCAATGGTAGAACGGCCAAGGCACAAGCGTGGTTTTTGACAACCAGGCCAGGTGCGTATGAGCCGCCCTTTTCCTGCAACTGAGGATGCTGCATATGGGTGACAAACTCACCGAACAAAACTATAGATTTGTCGCATTATATTGGCATAATGACGAAAAGGCACGGCAAACTGCATGGATGACCTCGATCGAAGCATTCTCGGCCTGCTCAGCGCCGACGCCCGCATGTCCGTGGCGACTCTGGCCCGTCGGCTGAAGGTGGCCCGTTCCACCATTCAGGCCCGGCTGGAGCGGCTGGAGACCGGCGGCATCATCGCAGGCTACACCCTTAAACTGGGCGAGGAGGCGCGTCAGGGCCGCCTGCGGGCCTCGGTCCTCTTGACGATTGAACCTCGCGCCCAAGCCGCGATCCTGACCCGGCTGAAATCCATCCCCGAGGTCGAGCGGGTGTTCACCACCTCGGGCCGCTTTGATCTTTTGATGCAGGTCGCTGCGCCCAATACCTCGGTGCTGGACGGGGTGCTGGACCAGATCGGCGGGCTGACCGGGGTCAAATCTTCGGAAAGCCTGATCCACCTGTCCACCCGGATCGATCGCGCGGTGTGACACCCGCCTCTGGATCCCGCCTTGCGAAATCTGTGGATATCAATACATCCCGCTTGCTCCGACTCACATGTTCGCGCAATGTTCCTTAACCAATTCCAAAGGGAGCATTGAAATGTCCAATCACGGCCTGCCTTGCTGGTATGACTTGAGCTCACCCGACCCGACGGCCTCTGCCGCGTTCTATTCCGGCCTGCTTGGCTGGACCTGGGCCGACAGCGGCATGCCCGGGATGGATTACCGCCTTGCCACGAAGAACGCCGGCAATGTCGCCGGGATGATGAAGGCCGAGCCCGGACAACCGCTGGGCTGGACGCTGTATTTCGCCGTCACGGATTGCGATGTCACCGCCGCTTTGGCCACCACCCTCGGTGCCAAGGTCATCGTGCCGCCCGCCGACATTCCCGGCACCGGGCGCTTCTCGATTTTCCTTGACCCGCAGGGCGCAGCAGTTGGCATTCTTCAACCACTCCCGATGGAAGATGGCAGCATCGGCGGCGCTTTTGACCAGCAAAAGGACGGCCACGGCAACTGGCATGAACTGCTCAGCCCCGATCCCACAGCGGCGCTGGCGTTCTACGCCAAGCTGTTCGGCTGGGCCCTGTCCCGCTCGGTCGAGATGGGGCCGGACATGACCTATCACATCTTCAACCACGACGGTCTCGACATCGGCGGCCTGTTCGCGGCGGGGACGACGGCGATGTGGAAGCCCTATTTCGGCACCGCTTCGGCCAAGGCCTCGATCGAGACGCTCAAATCTATCGGTGGCACCTTCGTGCGTGGCCCGGACGAAGTGCCCGGCGGCGCCTTCACCGTGCAACTGACCGACCCGCACGGAAGCGCCTTGGCTTTGGTCGGCCCGGCCTGACGCCCAAGGGTCCGGCGCCATCGCGCAGGGCCCACCCATTTGCCTTTTCCGTCCCGCAAACTCCCGCTAATAGTCCCTCACGCTATTCGTAGGATTGCCCCAATGCCGATGGAAAAGACCTTCAACGCCGCCGAAGCCGAGGCGCGGATTTCCAAGCTGTGGATCGAAGCCAAGGTCGGCCGCGCCGGGGCCAACGCCAAACCCGGCGCGCCCGCCTTCTCCATCATGATCCCGCCGCCGAATGTCACCGGCTCCTTGCACATGGGCCATGCCTTCAACAACACGCTGCAAGACATCCTGATCCGCTGGCGCCGCATGCAGGGCGACGATGTCCTGTGGCAGGTCGGCACCGACCACGCCGGCATCGCCACGCAAATGGTGGTCGAACGCGAACTCGCCCGCGACAAATCCAACGCCACCCGCGGCGAGATGGGGCGAGAGGCTTTCCTGGCGAAGGTCTGGGAGTGGAAAGAGAAATCCGGCGACACCATCATCAACCAGCTCAAACGGCTGGGGGCGACCTGCGATTGGGACCGCGAAGCCTTCACCATGTCGGGCAATTTCCCCGAGGCGGTGACCAAGGTTTTCGTGGAAATGTACAACAAGGGCCTGATCTATCGCGGCAAGCGGCTGGTGAACTGGGACCCGCATTTCGAGACCGCGATTTCCGATCTGGAAGTCGAGAACATGGAAGTGAAGGGCCACATGTGGCACTTCAAATACCGCCTCGCGGGCGGGGAAACCTATGAATATGTCGAGAAAGACGCCGAGGGCGCCGTGACCTTCCGCGAACGCCGCGACTATATCTCCATCGCCACCACCCGCCCCGAAACCATGCTGGGCGACGGCGCGGTGGCGGTGCACCCGTCTGACACCCGCTATGCCCCTATCGTCGGCAAGATGGTGCACCTGCCGCTGTGCGACCGCCTGATCCCGATCATCACCGACGAATACCCCGACCCCAATTTCGGCTCGGGCGCGGTGAAGATCACCGGCGCGCATGATTTCAACGACTACCAGGTCGCCAAGCGCAACACTCTGCCGATGTACCGCCTGATGGACACCCGCGGCTTCATGCGCGCCGATGGCCTGCCCTATGACGATGCCGTGCTGCGCGCCCGCGAGATCGCGGCAGGAAGCCCCACGGATGAGGTCGAGGTGGACAGCCTGAACCTTGTCCCCGAGAAATACCGCGGCCTTTACCGCTTTGACGCGCGTGAACTGGTGGTGGCCGACATCAACGCCGCCGGTCTGGCCGTCACGACCTTGGTGAAAACCATCGACGAAGACACAGGCTCGGAAGCCCTGCACCTGGAACCGGTGGTCGAAAACAAACCCATCATGCAGCCCTTCGGCGACCGCTCCAAAGTGGTGATCGAGCCGATGCTGACCGACCAGTGGTTCGTCGATACCGCCAAGATCGTCGGCCCGGCCATCGACGCGGTGCGGAACGGCGACACGGTGATCCTGCCCGAGCGCGACGCCAAGGTTTATTTCCACTGGCTGGAAAACATCGAACCCTGGTGCATTTCCCGCCAACTCTGGTGGGGCCACCAGATCCCGGTCTGGTATGGCCATGCCATCGACGCTGGCGATTTCAAGGACCACGAAGGCGACGACGCGCTGGAGGAAGTGGAACTGTTCACCCTCCTCACCGACAACCTTGACCGCGAACCTTCGGCCCAATGCGCCGCCGATTTCGCTGCCGTCACCGAGAAATTCCTCGATGACCTTGCTGGTCTGCCCCATCCCTTGAACCATTTCCGCATCGTGGAAGTGGCGGACCGCGCCGAGGCGACCACCCTCCTCGCCCAGTCCCTCGCCGACTACAACCTGTCGCAGGACCCGACGCACCTGACCTACCCGGTCTGGCGCGACCCCGACGTCCTCGACACCTGGTTCTCCTCGGGCCTCTGGCCCATCGGCACGCTCGGCTGGCCGGAACCCACGCCGGAACTGGCGAAATACTTCCCGACCTCGGTCCTTGTCACCGGCTTTGACATCATCTTCTTCTGGGTCGCCCGGATGATGATGATGCAGCTGGAAGTGGTGGGCGATATCCCCTTCCACACCGTCTATGTCCACGGTCTGGTGCGCGACGAAAAGGGCGCGAAGATGTCGAAGTCGAAAGGCAACGTCATCGACCCGCTGGTTCTGATCGACGACTAC
>JANLQT010000526.1:0-6059 GCA_031368035.1 Rhodobacterales bacterium
ACAACCGAAGGCCCGCGCTGCGCCACGACGCGGTCGTAAACCTCGCGCGCCAGCAGGCGCAGCGGCAGGCCGATCACCCCGGTGCGATGGGACAACATGCGCTCGATGGCGAAATGGGTCTTGCCGGTGTTCGTCGGCCCCAGGACCGCCGTCACCCGAGCTTGCGTGGTCATGGATTAAAGATCCTGCCCCTTGGCCGCCGACAGCCGCGTCACGGCGTCCTGAATATCGGGCATGTGCGGGTTGATCGCCAGCGCCGCCTTGTAAACCTCTAGCGCCTTGTCCGGTTCGCTCAACTGCTCGAAGATCATGCCAAGCCCGGCCAGGGCCCCGAAATGCCTGGGGTTCAGCGCCAGTGTGTGCTGGATGTCGGAAATCGAGGGACCAAGCTCTCCGGCGTTGAAATAGGCAGTGGCGCGGGCGTTCCAGCCTTCGGCAAACTCGGGCGCGTGGTCGATCAGCGCGGTGAAATGGCCGATAGCGGTGGGCAGATCGCCCGCTTGCATCGCCTGATGGCCGCGCATCAGCAGCAGATCCATGGACGCAGAGCCCGATTTCGCCCATTCGGTATAGATTTGCGCGGTGATCGCCGCGGCCCCCTTGTCGTCCGTGGTCAGCAATTGCTGATACAATGTGTCCAAAACGGCGTCATCGGCCAGTGCAGGCGCAGCAAAGGCCAGCAGCAACGCAACGGCAGCATTGAGAAGGGCGCTTGAGGCTTTCATAAAGGCGGGGCTTTCATAAGGGGAAGCGTAATGCAATGCCGGGCCAGTGCAAGCACCCGAGCCATCACGAAGGAGCGACAAATGTCCAAGGTCCTCGACGAAGCGGTCACGCAACTGGCAGGCAAGATGAAATCCGGCACCCTGCCCGGCGTGGTGAAGTTCGTGATGACCGGCGAGGGCGCGATCATGCTGGACGCCGCGGGCGTCCGGGCGGCGGATGAAGCGGCGGATGTGACGCTGACCGCCGAGCCGCAGGTGTTCCAGGCCATGCTGCAGGGCGATCTGTCGCCGATGAACGCCTTCATGTCCGGCAAGCTGAAGGTCGAAGGCGAGATGGCGCTGGCGATGAAACTCGGCTCGGTGCTGGGATGAACGCGCCGTTCTACGCTAGCCTTGCCGAAGGGCCCGAGGACGGGTTCGCCGTCTGGGCCGACGCCGCGGACGGGCGGCGGGTGCGCCTTGGCGTCTGGGGGCTGGATGCACCCAACGGCACGGCGTTCCTGTTTCCGGGCCGGTCGGAATACATTGAAAAATATGGGCGTTCCGCCGAAGGGCTGCGGCTTCGCGGCTATGCGACCTTGTCGATCGACTGGCGCGGTCAGGGCCTTGCCAGCCGCGTCACTGCCAGCCACCTGCCCGGCCATGTCGGCGATTTCGCCGAATTCCAGCTGGATGTCGCCGCGATGCTGGACTTCGCCCGTGCGCGCGGCCTGCCCGAGCCTTTCTACTTGCTGGGCCATTCCATGGGCGGCTGCATCGGCCTGCGTAGCTTGATGGCGCCGCATCCCTTCCGGGCAGCGGCGTTTTCCGCGCCGATGTGGGGCATCCGGATGACCCGCTGGCAAAGACCGTTGGCCGAGGTCACCTCGACCCTCGCGACCCGGTTTGGCGCGCCCTACATGTACGCCCCCAGCACTGGCCCGATACCTTACGTCACCACCGTGCCCTTCATGGGCAATTTCCTGACCACCGATCCGGACATGTGGGCCTATATGGTGCGGCATCTGAAAGCCGAGCCGAAGCTGGCCATGGGCGGCCCGACGATGGGCTGGCTGCGCGCCGCTTTGACCGAATGTGCAGCCCTCGCGCGCAGCCCCAGCCCCGATCTGCCCGCCTATGTCGGCCTTGGCACGCATGAGCGTGTCGTTGATCCGGGCCCGATCACCGCGCGGATGCCGGGCTGGCCGCGCGGCACGCTGGAGCTGTATCCGGGCGACGAGCACGAGATCCTGATGGAACGCGACCGCGATGTCTTCCTGGGCAAGGTCACCGAACTTTTCAACAAGGCTCGCTGAAGCCCCTTCATCTCGGAAAGAAATACCTCGCGGGGGTTTGGGGGCGGCAAGCCCCCATCAGCCTCGTCTGAGGGCGAAGTCCCGAAGCCGAGAGAAACGCCGTGCGAAGCTCCGCTGCTTCACCCCCAGCGGATCAAAGCGTGATCTGGGTGAACCCGTCGCGCAGCGCCTTGGACCAGCCTTCCGACATGTTGCGGAAACTGGGGTCCCCCGCCTCGATCCGGCGGCGCATCGTCACCCGGCAGGTGTCTTTCTCGATCACGCACAGATCCAGCGGCATGCCCACCGACAGGTTGGACCGCAGCGTCGAATCCATCGACAGCAACACCGCCTTTTGCGCGTCGCTGATGGATGTGGTGCGTTTCACCACCCGGTCCAGGATCGGCTTGCCGTATTTGTGCTCGCCGATCTGCAGGAACGGGGTGTCCTCGGTCGCTTCGATGAAATTGCCCTCGGGATAGATCAGGAACAGCCGCATTTCGCCGCCCTTCCGCTGCCCGGCCAGAATCATCGTCGCCGAGGCGCCCTGATTCATCGCCGACAGCTTGTCGTCGATCTCTTTGCGCACATGGGCCAACATGTTGCCGACGATGGCGGCCGCCTTCAGGATCGTCGGCGCTTTCATGATCGAGGTGGCTTCGGTGGCGTCCGGATCGTCAATCGCCTCGCGCAGCCGCGCGATGGTGGTCTGGGTCACCGAGAGGCTGCCCGCCGTCATGATCACCATGACCTTTTCGCCCGGCTGTTCGAAGAAGAACATCTTGCGATAGGTCGAGATATTGTCGAGCCCGGCATTGGTCCGGGTGTCCGACAGGCAGACCATACCCTCGTTGATCAGCAAGCCCACGCAATAGGTCATCGTATTTCCCTTCCCGTCGTGCCGGGACCCTATTGTTGGCTGCTGCCGGTTTCAACCTGATGAACGGCGACCGTGACTTCCATGCTTTCGCTCGCCCCCAGCCGCGAGGTGCCGCGGATCGGCGCTGCGGCCCGGGCATCCAGGCCGGACCCCAGCCGGATATAGCTTTCATCCGGGCACCAGCGGTTGGCGGCGTCAAAGCCGATCCAGCCAAGTCCCGGCACGAACAGTTCCGCCCAGGCATGCGCCGCTTCATTCGCCCCCGCCTCGGGGTCGGCGAACAGATAGCCCGAGACATAACGGGCCGGAACGCCCGCCACCCGCGCCGCCGCACACATGACTTGCGCGTGGTCCTGACAGACGCCCTTGCCACCCTTCAGCGCCTCGGCGGCCGTGGTGGCTGCGACCGTCGCGCCCGGTTCATAAGCGATGGCGTCGGCCACCGCGTTCATCAGCACGTGGGCGGCGGCAAGGCGGTCATCGCCCTTCATCACCGCTGCCAGATCGCGGATCGCCTGATCCGGCGCCGTCGTCTCGGTTTCGCGCAAGTAGGCTTCGGGCGGCACGATCTCGCGGTGGCCGCGCAGAACGCCCGCTTTGTCGAAGGTTTCGATCCGCCCCTTCACCCGCACTTCGATCTCGCTGACCGGGCCCTTCACCGTCAGCCCCTGCACCCAATCCCCCGCCCCGTCGCGGAACGCGCCGCCCGGCGTGCCACCCTTGACCGAAACCTCCCAGTCCAGCACCTTTTGCCCGTCGCAGCGCGACGGCGTCAGGCGGTGGCTTTGCACCACGCCGCGCACCGGGGTGTCATAGCGATACAGCGTCACATGATCGACGGTCAGCCACATTATGCCATGTCCCCCGACAGATAGGTGTCATGAATGACCTGCGCCACGGCAGCGCTGTTGTGGATGAACTGGGTCAGAAATTCGTGCAGGCCGACGTCGAAGATCCTGTCCGGCGTCTCGCTTTCCAGCCGCAGTTGCAGTGACAGCGCTTTCGCCTCGGCCTCGGTCGCATGGCCATATAGCTTGGCGAGACGGGAAAGGTGGTTCAACGTGCCCGCCGCGCAGGTGATCAAACTGCGCGGGCATTGCGGGTTCAGGATCAGGAAGTGGGCGATCTTGCCCGCCGTCACCTCGCCGCCGTAAGCCCAGTGGAAGGCGCGATGCGAGGACAAGGCGCGCAGCAGCATCATCCATTGGTCGTTATCCACGCCGGTGCCGACATAGCCCGCATGCGGCAGCAGCACATAGTATTTCACATCCATCAGCCGCGCCGTGGCATCGCCGCGTTCGAGGTAATAGCCGATGTTCAGGAAGTTGTAGCCGTCGTTGCGCAGCAGGGTCGCGTCGATCGCCCCGCGCACCATGGCCGCATGGCGCATGGTCCAGTCGGTCAGGCGGGACAGTTCCAACTCGCCGCGCGGGGTGCGTTCGATCTGGCGGAGTTCCTGAAACGCCGTGTTCAGCGCGTCCCAGACTTGCGTCGTCAAAGCGGTGCGGACGATCCGGCCATTTTCCCGCGCCCGCGTGATGCAGGCCGCGACCGAAGAGGAATTGTCGCGGTCAAAGAACAGAAAGCTTTCGATATTCCGCTGCACCGCCTCGCCGTATTTCGCGGCAAAGGCGTCGTGCTGGCCGGTCGCGTGCAGCAGGCTGTCCCATTCGTTGCGGTAACCTTGCGCGGTTGGCAGCAGCGATATCCGCGCCCCCACCTCCAGAAAGCGGGCGGCGGTTTCGGCCCGTTCCATATAGCGGGCAATCCAGTACAGGTTGTCGGCGGTTCTTGATAACATGGACTTACTCCGCCAGCACCCAGGTGTCTTTCACGCCGCCGCCCTGTGACGAGTTCACCACCAGCGAGCCTTCCTTCAGCGCCACCCGGGTCAGCCCGCCCGGCACCAGCTCGATCCGCTCGCCCACCAGGCAATAGGGCCGCAGGTCCACATGGCGCGGGGCCACGCCTTCGTCAACAAAGGTCGGCGTGGTGGACAAGGCCAGCGTCGGCTGGGCGATATAGTTTTCCGGGTGCCGGGTGATCTTGGCGCGGAACGTCTCGATTTCCTCTTTGCTGGATTTCGGGCCGACCAGCATGCCGTAACCGCCAGACCCATGGACTTCCTTCACCACCAGGTCTTCCAAGTGACTGAGGACATATTTCAGATCGTCGGCCTGGCCGCATTTCCAGGTGGGAACGTTGCTGAGGATCGGCTCTTCCCCCAGATAAAACCGGATCATTTCCGGGACATAGGTATAAACCGCCTTGTCATCTGCGACCCCTGCCCCCGGCGCCGAACAGATCGACACCCCGCCCGAGCGGTAGACATCCATCAGCCCCGGAATGCCCAGCATCGAGTCCGGGCGGAAGCACAACGGATCAATGTAAGCATCATCCAGCCGCCGATAGATCACATCCACCCGCTTCGGGCCTTCGGTGGTGCGCATGTAGACAAACGCCCCGTCGACGAACAGATCCGCGCCTTCGACCAGTTCCACCCCCATCAGATCGGCGAGGAAAGAGTGCTCGTAATAGGCCGAATTGTAGTGCCCCGGCGTCAGGATCACCACGGTCGGGTCTTTCTCACATTTGGCCGGGGCAACCGAGGTCAGGGTGCGCCGCAGGGCCTCGTGATAGCGGTCCACCGGTTCGATCCGGTTTTCGCGGAACAGGTCGGGGAACATCCGCATCATCATCTCACGGCTTTCCAGCATGTAGCTGACACCCGACGGGGTGCGGCAGTTGTCCTCCAAAACAAAGAAATCCGTGGCGCCGGTGCGGACAATGTCGATGCCGACGATGTGGGAATACACCCCGCGCGGCGGCACGAAGCCGGCCACCGAAATCTCATACGCCTCGTTCTGATAGACCAGAGGCGCAGGAACCCTGCCCGCGCGGATGATCTCGCCGCGCCCATAGACGTCCACAAGGAAGGCGTTCAGCGCCCGCGCCCGCTGCTTGATGCCGCGCTCCAGCTTGCCCCATTCGGAATGGGTGAAGATGCGGGGGAACATGTCGAACGGGATCAGCCGGTCGGGATCGCCGCCCTCGCCATAGACGGCAAAGGTGATGCCGATGCGACGGAACAGCGCCTCGGCCTCGGCCTGTTTCTGGCGGCGCATTTCGGGCGGCATCGCGGCGAGCCAGGCGTCCAGCCCCGCATAGGGCGCGCGCACG
>JANLQT010000547.1:0-2221 GCA_031368035.1 Rhodobacterales bacterium
CCCAGTTCCTTTTCGTACAGCAGCCACGACAGCGTATCGAGCCCCGCCCCCCCCACTTCCACCGGCATGTTCGCGGCATAAAGCCCCGCCGCCATCGCCTTCTTCTGGATCTCGCGGATCAGCTCCACCGGCAGATGGCCGGTGCGCTCGACCATCGCCTCATGCGGGTACAGTTCCGCTTCCACAAAGGCGCGGGTCGTCTCGACGATCATCACCTGTTCTTCGCTCAGTCCAAAATCCATGCCGGATCCTCCTTAAGGATCAACGTTGTAAGTCATGCCGTCCACCGCCAGCGCCTGCCCCGACACCATGCGCGCCCCGTCCGAGGCAAGGAACAGCGCCATGTCCGCCACATCCTGCGCATCGGTAAGCCGCTTCATCGCCGTGCCGCTGGCATAGCCGTGCCGCACGGCGTCCGGCGTCATGCCCTTGGCGGCAGCTTCCGCGTCTATCACCCGGTCGATGCGGGGGCCGTTGACCGACCCCGGGCAGATCGCGTTCACCCGAATGCCATACGGCCCCAGTTCCATCGCCACGGTCTTCATCAGCCCGATCACCCCCCATTTCGCCGCCACATAGGGCGCGCGGAACGGGTTGCCATACAGGCCCGAAACGGAAGAGGTGAAGATCATCACCCCCTTCTTGGCCGGCTTCATCAGCCGCGCGCCATATTTGGCGGCAATCATCGCGCCGTCCAGATTGACCGCCAGGCACTGGTGCCAAGCCGCCATGTCCATATCCTCGATCGCCGCCGTCGGTCCCTTGATCCCGGCATTGGCGCACAGCACGTCCAGCCCGCCCCAAGCCTCGGCGATGTCGGCAAACAGGGCTTCCATCCCAAGCTCCAGGCTCGCGTCCACCACCGAGCCGCGAATGCCCGGCGGCAAAGCGGCGACCATTTCCGAGTCAACATCCGTGACCCAGACCCGATCTCCCGCCGCCTGAAACGCCTGCGCCATGACAAGGCCGATGCCGTTCGCGCCCGCCGTGATCAGAACCCGCCTCATCCGCGTTGACCGGTGAACCGGCCCGCCGCTGCGGGACGCTGCAATGCAGCATGCGCCGCGGCAATCGGCATCACCAGCGCCAGCACTTCGGGCGCGGCGGGGCAGGTCTTGCCCGCCTTCATGTCCACATGCAGGCACATCTGCTCGATGGTGGCGACCGGTTTGCCGTCCTTCAGCAGGCTGATGAAGATATGCATCCGCTTGTCATCGGCGCTCAGGATTTGCAGCGTGCCGGTCAGCCGGTCGCCCAGCTTGGCCTCGGCCAGATGCATGATATGGCTTTCGGCGGTGTAATAGCTGTGCCCGCCCGCCACATAATCCATCCCCGCCCCGATCAGCCGCAGGAAGGCATCGGTGGTTTCCGAGGCGGCGAACAGATAGCGGCTTTCGGTCATGTGGCCGTTGTAGTCGATCCACCCCGGCAGCACCTGCATCTGCGCCAGCACCAGCGGCGCGGCGTGCGGTTCGTCGTGGAACGTGGCCGCCCGCCGCGCGTCATGCTCACGCAGCACCTTGCCCGCGCCCCAGTTACGTTCCTTCAAAGACCGCAGGAAACCGACGAGGTTCTGGTCGCGAATCCGCTCCAGTTCCCGAATGCCGTAGGCGCCGGATTGAGCGTCAGATTGTGTTGCCACCAGATCGACCAACTCCTGATTGAACTCCGGCACGTCCATCAGCTTGGTCCAGGGCCATTTCAGCGCCGGTCCGAACTGCTCCATGAAATGCCGCATCCCGGCCTCGCCGCCGGCGACGCGATAGGTCTCGAACAGCCCCATCTGCCCCCAGCGCAGGCCAAAGCCCATGCGGATCGCGTCGTCGATCTCGCCGGTGGTGGCGATGCCATCCTTCAGCATCCACAAAGCCTCGCGCCAGACCGCCTCAAGAAAACGGTTGCCGATGAACGCGTCGATTTCCTTGCGCAGGACCAGCGGGAACATCCCGATGTCCTTCATGATCTGCACGGTGCGTTCCACCACCTCGGGCGGGTTGTTTTCGGACCCTGACACCTCGGACAGGGGCAGCAGATAGACCGGGTTGAACGGATGCGCGACGATGATATTGCCGGGCGAGGGCGCGCCCGCTTGCAGGTCGGACGCCTTGAAGCCACTGGTCGAGGAGCCGATCAGCACCCCCGGATTGGCCTGCTGCAACTGCGCATAGACCCGCTTTTTCAGCTCGATGCGCTCCGAAACGCTTTCCTGCACATATTCCGC
>JANLQT010000552.1:0-13905 GCA_031368035.1 Rhodobacterales bacterium
CACTGTGTGAACCGAAGGTCCGCGTAGCGAAACTGCTGGGTCAGCGCCTGATGGCGCGGGACTTCGACCGTCAGCTCGCGGAGTTCCAGGTTCGTGCCGCTGTCCTGAACGGCTTCACCGCGCTCGGCATCCCCGTCACGAAGCTCGTAGGACAAGTCCGGCCGGGAGAAGGGGAAGTCCGGCCGTCAGCCGATTTGTGCAACAGAGCCGGTTTGCCTTCGACTTTGCCTTTAACCACGATGATGCTGCGGTATTTGCGTGGTGCGCAAACCTGATCCGGGGTTTCGCCGACTGGGGTTCGCACGATCGAAATCGGCGAGCATCCCCCGGTCTATCCGATGTTGCGCCGCCCCTAGAGTCTGTCTGGCGATGACAGAATCGACAGACAGACTCTAACCCTTTGTTTATCCGCGTGTCTGGCGACAAAACCGGTGTCCACTTTTGTCGGACACGCTCTATTGATCCCGTGGCCTCAGAACGCCTGAATGCAAGGTGCTTGCCGTCCTTGACGGCGGATCAACCGGGTATGCGAAAGGGCTTGGCCTGGGACGATGGGGTCAAACTGGGCTGGGTGCGGCAAAAGCATGAGGCGGTGATTGGCACTTCGGTGCGAGCCATCGCCTGCGCCAACGGGTGATGCAGATGGGCGCGTTCGTGACTTTCGCCACGACGGCGCAGGCATTCATCCAGACCGTGCAGGCTCCACACATTGTTGGGGTGTTGGCTGGGGCGCGGCAGGGTGGCATCAAGGCCAAGATCGGCGCGGTACACGGCTTCGGCCTCTGCGTAATGCCCCGCGTCCATCAGCAGGGCACCCAGCGCGTGGCGGGTCGGTTGCATCCAACCCCAAGGTTCGTCGTACAAAAGCGCGTCATCCAGAACGACCGCCTGCCGCAGATGCGCAAGACCCGCGTCAATATGGCCGGATTTATAGGCAAGTTCGCCCAGCATCATTTGCTCGGCGACCTTCAGCACCTCTGAGCAGGGGTTGTTGAACACCATGCGGTCGTCCTGCACTGTGGTTTTGGCTTTCAGAAAAGCGTCACGTTCGACCTCGGCCTCAAGGGGGCGGGACAGGTTTGCGAACGCAACAGCGCGGGCGTAGTGCAGAATCGCCGTGGTATAGCTGTACAGGATCGCATCTGCCGGGAAAGGCAAAGCCACGATATCGGACCAACGACCAAAGCGGATCAGGACGTGGGGCTTCATGGCCACGAAGGCCTCGAACAATTCGGGCAGGTGGCGCACGACCGGATCAGTCAGGGTCGCGGCAAGCGCGTCGGTGGCAGCCAAGGCGGGGGTGATCTGGGCAAGGAACAACGCACCGTAAATCTCGAAATGCAGGTTGTGGATGCGGTACACTGTATAGAAATTCTCGCCACCGGCTTGAGCGAAGTATTTTGCGTCGACCGACGACGCCGCGCGGTTACGGCGCACCACGTCTTGATAGTCGCCGCATAAAGCGTCGATATGGCTCGCCATGTGCACAAGGTGTCCCGCGTCGGGCACCAGATCGACCAGCCTGTCGCCGTGGCGCAGCGCCTTTTCAGGGGTTGGCGACATTTCCATCAGGTGGATGTACATGTGCAAAAGCCCGGGATGATCCCATGCGGCCGGGCTTCGGGCAAAGGTGGTTTCAAGCAAGGCCTGCGCCTCGGCTGTCGAGGATCCTTCGGCGGGGCATCCACCGGCGGTGTCCCACAGCATCCACGGCGTGCGGTTCATCAGGGCTTCGGCGAAGATCGACGTGACGTCCAGATCGTCGGGAAAACGGTTGTGGACCCCGCGCATCGCGTCGGCAAAACGGTCGTTCCACGGCGTGAAATCCTCGACATCGGGGGCGGTTGGAAAGCGGTCGGCGAGGGCGGCGATCAAGGCGCGTTCGACGGGTGCTGCGGGGTGGGCCTGCGCTGCGGTGATCGCGGCATGGGCGAGGGTCAGGGCCGCGACCTGCTCGGCCGGGGTGAAAAACCCCCAGACCTTGTTGTAGTTGGGGCCAATGGCATGGGCCATGCCCCAGTGGGCCAACACGCAGCCCGGATCAGCGGCCACGGCGTTTTGAAAGCACCGAATGGCCTCTTCATGGTTGAAGCCATACATCCAGATCAGGCCACGATTGAACCACCGCTGTGCGTTTTCGGATGTGGTGGTAACCGGGCGCGCAAAGGCGCCCAAATCAAAGTATTCCATGGTGTCTGGTCCCGAAACGCACCGATTCTGCCGAAACTCCCCGATTGGAGAGGCGATCCATGCACGATGAGCGCGAGCTGATCTCAGATCAAGTCTGTTGAGCAAAGTGAGCGGGGCACTTCCGGGCACGACGGGAGCTTTTCAGCCCGAGATGCTTGCGTCAGTTGCGAACGCCCAGCCGACGCAATTCGCCCGTTGCACGCCGGATTTCTTCGCGCCGATGGTGGGCAAGCCGAAGAAGTTCGACCTGGTTGGCGTCATCGTCAAGACGGGTCGGGCGACTGGGTTGGACCGAAAAAACCGCGCCTATCGCTGAACGAAGCATGAAAAGACCCGAACGGATACGCTGCAGCACTGTGGAGTTTTCGGGGGAATTGAACATTTCTGTCATTTGCTTGCTCCGTTACTGAGGTTCCTTCTGGTCTCAGACTGCCATGCCGGCATCTGGCTCACATCGGGACATCTCCCCAATTTGGGGACCGAACCTCCCCATTTTTCGGCGTGCAAAGCGACGTTCTGAGGGTACATTCCCCAGATTGGAGATGTCCACTCGCCACCTGTTGAGGCCCACTTGGAAGAATTTCTGCTGGAACGGGGCGAAAATATCAGACGGCTCCGCAGCCTTCTGGCGGAGGCGCAACTCGGCCATGGGCAAGTCGTACTGATTTCCGGCGAAGCAGGGGTTGGAAAATCCGCCCTCGTCCGAGCCTTCGAGGCCGGCATGCCGGACAGCGTTCAGGTCTTGCATGGCTATTGTGAAGACCTCTCGATCTCCGAGCCACTCGGGCCATTGCGCGATCTGGCGCGCGAGGCGGGATGGGACGTGCTTCGACTTTTGAGTGGTCAGTTCGAACGGCTTTCAGTGTTTTCCGAGTTTCTCTCCCATCTGGCTGAACAAGGGCAAGTCACCGTCGTCCTGATCGAAGATATTCACTGGGCCGACGAGGCAACGTTGGAATTTCTTCGTTTCATCGCCCGCCGTCTGCGCGATCTGTCGGTCCTTCTGATTGCGACAGCCCGTGACGACGAGACTCTCGGTCGCCCAAACCTTCGTCGGGCCTTTGGCGGGCTTTCGTCAGCCCAGATTGTTCGCATGCCGGTAGAACCATTGTCTGTTGATGCCATCGCCACCCTGTCGGCTGCGGTGGGCTCGAATCCAGCGGAGGTATTTCAGCTGACCGGCGGCAATGCTTTCTATGTCACCGAACTCCTCCGCGGCGAACCGACCTCGCGGGGGCTGAATATTCAGGATGCCGTGCTGTCGCGGGTGGAACGGCTTACCGCGCAGGATCGGGCGCTGCTGGATGCCGTGTCAATCTTCCCGCGTCATGCCGAAAGCAACTGGGCCAGCCGTCTGGCCGGGGCGGCAGGTGACGGGAACATCGCAGCCTGCGTTGCATCGGGGCTCTTGACTTCGGATGGCGTACATCTGGCATTTCGTCACGAAATCGCACGGCAGGCGGTTGAGACCGCTTTGACGCCGCTGCATCGCAAGTCCCTTAACGCAAATCTGTTGGAAGTGTTGGAGGCCGCACCGGCGATCCCAGTCGCCCGCCTTCTGCACCACGCCCGTGAATGCAGTGACGTCGCGGCGATTGCTGCTCTTGCACCCGCAGCCGGACGTGAGGCCGCCGCGGCCGGGGCGCATCTGCAGGCCGCCGAATATTTCGAGGTCGCCCTCGGCGTAACAGATGCAGGTGATGCCGAGCATTTCGCCGGGTTGTTAGAGGACGCAGCCCTGGAGCATTCTGAAAACAATGCCTTCAAGCTGGCGATAAAGCGTTTGGAACAAGCTCTGACGCTGCGGCTCAAGTTGAATCAGCAACTTCGGGCTGGTGAGGTGATGCAGCGTATTTCGCTGCTTCACTGGGAGGCGGGACAGGTCACTTTGGCCGAAACGGTCGGCGACAGTGCAATCAGCTTGTTGTCAGGCACACAAAGTGCCGAGCTTGCCATGGCCTATGCGGCCCGCGCCAAGCTTGCAATGAATGAACGTGATGTCGCTCTGGCGGATGAGTTGGGACAAGCCGCCGCCGAGTTGGCCCGACAGGTGGACCGGGTCGACATCCTGTCCCATGCGCTCAACACGCTGGGCTTGAACCAATGGGGCACAGAAAGCGGACTTGAACTGATCGACCAGAGTCTGAAGTTGGCGCTGGATCACCTGTTTCCAGACCACATCATTCGCGCCTACTCCAATCGGGCGATAAATGAAATGGAAATACTCCGCTACCCGGAGGCCCTCATGGATTTTAATCAGGCCATCGCCAACGCGCAAAAGTATGAGCGCACATTCAATCTCCCGTGGGACCGGGCTCTGCGATTGGAACTTCTCTGGCGCATGGGGCGTTGGGATGAGGCTGCGTCCGGCTGGGCTGGTTTGATTCCGGAAGTGGCAGACCAAACTTCAGCCTGGGTCATTGAGCGCGTGGTTCTCGCAAGCCTGGCAACCCGCCGCGGCAACCCGGAAGCAAATTCCTGGATCACCGAGCTTGTTGAATTTGTGGCCCGCGACCAAAGTTGGCTTCACTTGAATCTTGTTGCCAACTTGATGGCGGAGCGTGCGTGGCTTGGTCTTGAGGACGTCAAGGAAGCAATAAAGTGGATGGATCTGGTCCGCAAGATTTCGAAGACCGAACTGCAAATGCAACAGACCTTCCCATGGCAAAGGCGGTTGGAGCCCGAGCGCGCAATTGCAATTCCAGCCGGGACACATCCGGCCTATCGATTTTTCCTTGAAGGAAACTGGCGCGCGGCCTCCTCGGCGTGGGAGGCGGCCAGCGACCCCTATGCTCAAGCGCTTGCCTTGTTGGAGGGTGATGCCGAGGCGGTGCAGCAGTCTCTGGCCATCCTTGATCGCTTAGGGGCAACCGCGGTGGCGTCTCATGTCCGCAAGCGTTTCAATGTGGGCGATGTCCCGCCAGCATCACGCGGCCCGAGGGCATCGACGCGGGCCAACCCGGTTGGATTGACGCGGCGACAGATGCAGGTGCTGGAACTCTTGAACACTGGCAAGTCCAACGCCGAAATCGCGGAGCGGCTGTTTCTTTCGGCCAAGACGGTCGATCATCACGTCTCGGCGATCCTTGCCAAGCTGGACGTTCCGTCGCGAAGTGAAGCCGCCGCCGTCGCGAGACGGGCCGGTTGGATATCAGACATATCTTGACCTGTTGGTTTCCTGGCTCAGCGCTCGGCCAAGCCTGTTGCGTCACAGCAACCGCTGGGTTTCGGCCCAGAGCCGCCCGACCAGCACCGCCGCCGGTTCGACCTTGTTAATATATTGCACCCCGGTCCCGGCATAAAGACAGCCTGCGCGCACATCGCCCAAAGCTTCGCGATCGGGCGGTTCGTCCGAATAACGCAGCACTGGGTTGCCGTTCTGATGAAACAGCACATCGCCCTCACCCGGGCGATCTGGCGCGGCAGGGTGGCCAGCCGCTTCCCAGGCTTCAAGCGTGCTGTTGCGCAGGACACGGTGAAGGGCAAACGGCCAGGTCAAATCGAAACAGATGGTAAAACTCGTGTCGCGGCCACCTGCCGCCAGCGCCTGCTTGTAAGCATCATGGGCATGGCTTTCTGCAGTGGCCACGAAGCGGGTGCCCATCATTACCGCCTGCGCACCCTGTTTCAGGCAGGTCGCGATTTCCTCGGCGCGGGCAATGCCGCCTGCCGCCACCACCGGCACCGGGCCAGCGACGGCAAGGACCGCAGGCAACAATGTGCCCAACGGCGTGGTGGATTGCACATGACCGCCCGCTTCCATCCCCTGAGCGATGACAAAGTCGGCCCCGGCGGCTATGGCGGCGGCGGCACCGTCGGCGCTGCCGACCTGCACCCCCACCCTGGTGCCCTGCGCTTTTGCAATTGCGATGGTTTCGCGGTCGCAGCCCCAGGAAAGCGTCATGCAAGGCGGCCGAAGCAAACTGGCAGCGCGCGGGGCAACCGTGCCAAAGCGCAGCACGAAGTTGACGAAATAGGCCAGACCGGTCGCGTTCAGCGCGGCAATATGTTGTGCCGCCACCTCTTGCGACGTCCAGGTCAGCGCCAGCGATCCCATTGCCCCGGCGCTTCCGACGGCAGTAACCAGTTCAGGCGTCGCCGCAGAGCCGATCGGCGCCTGAAGAATAGGGACCGAAAGGCCAAACCACCGCATAAGATCATTCTGCATCCGTCTCTCCTACGCTAAACTCAATCCACTTCGCCAAGACCTTCTTCGGACGACATTTACCAGTAGGTGCTCCACCCGTCGCCGAGTGCAACCGTTCTTAACACCCATCAGGCCACATGGGAGGCAGCAGGTCCAGAATACCATTTCGACCAGACCCATATGTTCCGATTTTCTCAGCCAACTCTTCGGCTCGGAATACCCCGGTCAGCCTGCTGATCGGAACGCCAGTCTTCCCCGCCGGACACAAGATTCCCGAGGGGAGCAGGGTATCGGACACGGGTCCAATACTCCTGCGTAAAATCGTCAGATGACGGCTTTGAGCCCATTAGGAACGCGCCCGCAAACGCGTGTTTTCGGTGTGCAAGGCAAATCCGAACAGACCACTCTGGTTTCAGTATTGTTTTGACCTTTGATCTTTCACCCCCCAGACTTGCCGTGCGGCGTCATGAAGGGTCCAGTCAGATGAGAGACGAATTCTTTGGAAACGACGATCAACGCGCAGTGTTGCGACGTGGCCGAGGGTTGGCTGCCTTGCTGGGTCAGGACAGGCGCTACAGCTACTACGGTCGTACGGTCGGCTTGGCCGGACCAGAAGACGGCGACATCGATCACCTTGCAGCCTTGGCCATCGTCCAGGGCAACACGAACTATGGCACCGTCCCCGTGAACCAAGTCGACGCCATCAAGATGTCGTTGTTGGCGCGCGGTCTGGTGCCCATGCACTATGACAAATGGGAGGGGTCTGGCTCCGCCATCGCGGCGGCACGACACGTCGTCGCGACCCTTTCCCTCCCCGAAGACTTGACCATGCTGCGTCTGGATGCGTCGTCAGCAGATGGGCAATTGGCGTCTCTGGCCGACATGGCCTTGGGCTGCGGTGTCCTGCCGCCTTGTGGAGAGGTCTTGCGCGGCCTTTTGCGGCCCGCCGTCTGTCTGGTGGCCATTGACCGCGCCGCGAAAGTGGTTTCGTGTGCAGCGTCCGCCGCCTTCGCCCATGAAGATCACCCCAAACATGGCGGCCAAGCGTGGTGGGGTATGCTTGCCACGGACCCCGCGCGGCGTGGTCAACGGTTGTCGGTTTTTCTTGGGGCACATGCTCTGCTTGAGATGGAAGCACGGTTCGGATTTGGCGATTTCATGACCGGCGTTGAGCCCGGGAACGCGCCATCAGAATCCGTCTGCACCCGAATGGGGCTTTCGAAGGGGCATGCTGCGATCATCGTATGCGCCGATCCGCGCGCCTTGGCCACCGGACGCATGACAAAATAGAACCTCAGGTGGCCACGCACGCCGCTGACGATGGAACAGCGGGTTCGTCCGCATTCCTGCCAGCCCGACCTTCGCCCAAGCAACCGCGCACACGGCTGAGGCAGACCGGGAACCTTCTGCGGGTGGCGAACGCCAGTGCCTTGACGGACTTAAACTTTGGGTCGATGGTTTTCAGACCCAAAGGCGAGGGGCCTGCAATGAAAATCAGCCGCATACGTCTCGCCTATACCGAAGCCGATTTCGACGAGGCGCGCGCTCTTGGCCGCAGTTGGGTGGACTGGCAGCTGAAGGGCTATCCCGAGCTGCGCGAACCGATCTTGGCCTATTTCGATCCGGTGGAATACGAGCAGACCCTGGCCGCGCTGCCAGTCGTGCACGCCCGGCCAAAAGGTGCGGTCCATCTGGCCGATCTTGGTGGGTCTGCCGTCGGGTGAGTGATGTATCTGGAGTTGGAGCCGGGCATTGCCGAGGTAAAGCGACTTTTCGTCGACGAGGCCGGGCGCGGCCATGGCCTCGGCCGCAAACTGCTGGAGGCGATGTTTGATCAGATGCGCGGCGATGGGTATCAAAAGGTCAGGTTCAGTTCGGGACATTACCTGACCCATGCCAGAAAACTGTATGAAAGTGCCGGGTTCAAGGAGATCCCGATGCCAGACGATTACCCAGAAGAAAATCGCGATCTGGACTATTTCATGGAGCGGTCGCTTTAGCCGACATTCCCCAAGTAGCCTGCCGCTTGCCTTACAGCTTTCTGAACTGCAGCACGAGGGCGCGGTCATCGGAATGGGCGTGGCCGGCCTTGGCATACATCGCGATGTCTTCCAGCGCCACGGGGCCGATCTCGCGTTGCATGGTCATATCGTCCAGCATCTGCGCGAACTGTTCCTTCTCGAAATGCGCGCGGTTCACGCCGATGATGAAAACTGCCCCGGGACGGGCGATGCGCAGCAACCCACGCAACGGGGCGGGGCCAAGGTGTCCAAAGGTAAAGGTGCCAGCGCTGACCACAGCGCCATAGGCATTGTCGATGGCAGACAGGTCGCCGGTCAGGTCCACCTCGTACAGGCGGCGGTACAGTCCCTTTTCCTGCGCCAGAACCAGCATTTCCGGCGAAATGTCCATGCCGTCGATCTGGTCCGGTGCCAGATCAAGCTCTGCCGCTATGATACCAGTGCCGCAACCGATGTCGGCCACGGGGATGTCGTGGGCCGTGGCATGCTTTTGGTAGGCCTCGGCTATGGCTTTGGGATATTGGTAGCCCATCTCTTGCACGAAACCCGCATCGTAGGACGGTGCGAAGCCACGGTAATAGTCCACGATGCCTGCGGGCGATGCAAGTTTGTAGGTGTTTTCAAGGTCCTGTTCGCCAGAGATCTTGGTCATGGGGGCGCTCCTTGGATGGTGCCACGGCGCGGTCGAAAAAGCCGCGCCGTGCAGGTTGCGTTCAGCCATGCGGCGGTTTGTAGGCCCCGGTGACCTTGCCCGCCAAGGTCATGGCGGCCATCGCGTCCGATGCGGTCATCAGCTTGACGGTTGATGAGCCGGAAACCGTTCCGGCAGATGCGACCGCTGCGGCACATGCCATCATCACGGTGTCCTCAGGTGCTTCGATCAGGCAAATGACGTCATGGTCGCCAAAGGCGAAGAACAAATGGTGAAGCTTGCCGCCAAGCGCCTCGATCAATTTGCGGGCGGCGGCCTCGCGGTCCGAGGGGGTGGCGACCATCGCCTTGATCGCGTCTTGCGAATAGGAAAGCTGGTAGAGGTAGTACGCCATTTTAACATCCTCCCTGATGAGATGACGGCGGCAATGCTTTTGACCCCGCCAGACGAAAGCATACCTGAAAAGCCGGGCTGCGGCTATCTGCCCGGATTAAACATTCTAAAGCTTCTGGCCGGGTCATAGGGGCAGGCAAGTCGGGCAAAGACTGCTGCCAATTCGGATCACGGCACCGAAGGATGGCACCGACACCATGGTGACAGTTGCTTTGCCTGGCCGACCGTCGCGCGGGTTACTGCGAGGCATTGGTCGCCGCCGGTCCCGGGTAGGACGCGTATCATCACCTTAACGGCCAGGTAGCCGCCTCGATCTGCGTAATGGCTGCCCCCGACCTGATCGGCAAGGTGACACGTCAGGCTGCCAAAGCCTTCGCAAGGCTGGGCGCCTTGGCCTTTTGGGATGTCTATGGCGAACATCAGGTTCCTGGCGGTTCAGGATCGGCCAAAGTCATTTTGCATGAAGAACGGCAGGTCAGGTTGGTAGCGGGCGATGCCGGTCGCGTCTTCAGGAGACATACCGGTGTCGCGCAGCACGTCTTGAGGCAGGCTTTCCAGTTCGCAACGCCGGACATGGGCTTTGTCCACTCTGGC
The DNA here is from genome assembly GCA_031368035.1 of Rhodobacterales bacterium. Taxonomy (GTDB): domain Bacteria; phylum Pseudomonadota; class Alphaproteobacteria; order Rhodobacterales; family Rhodobacteraceae; genus Stagnihabitans. The sequence goes on from JANLQT010000552.1 coordinate 9,998, forward strand.
AAACGACGCCCGCAAGAGGCGCAGCCAGACTGCGATCCATGGTTGCGCAATTGCACCCGGATCACGGTCGGATGTTTCGCGAGAGGTTTCGGAAACGAAATATGGCTTTGACATCATCACAATCTCCTTCATGTCGGTATCTGCCGGGATGTTGCAGACCATGCTTGAAGGTTATGGCAACGGGGCAAAGGTTGCTTGAGGATCTCCTCTGGATTGGTTGAGAAACTCTTGCGGATTTGCTAAGCTTCGCCATGCGGTTGCAGTTTGAGCCATTTCATCTTGACACTGACCGCGCCGAGCTTCGGACTGCGACCGGTATCGTGTCGCTGGAGCCCAAGGCCTACCGGCTGCTCTGCCTGTTGGTCACCAACACCGAACGTGTCGTCAGCAAGGAAGAGATGATCGCGGTCGTCTGGGACGGGCGGTTCATCTCGGATGCGGCTGTGGCCACGGTTTTGCGGATGGTGCGCAAGGCGTTGGGCGATGATGGCGATGGGCAGCGCTACATCCGCACCGTTCGTGGCCTCGGGCACCGCTTTGTGGCACCGGTCAGGATTGAAGCGGCGTCCTTTGCCTCGGAAGCGCCTGCGCCAGCCGTTGATGCGGCCAGTCCGCTTCCGGGGCGACCAACGATTGCCGTTCTTCCCTTTGCAAGGGCCGGATTGCCCGAAGACTATTCCACCCTCGGCGATGCCATTCCGGCAGAAATCATTTCTTCTCTGTCGCGGTTGCGCTGGCTGCGCGTGATTGCGCGCGAAAGCACCTTCCGGTTTCGCAATGCGGACGTTGACCTTGCAGCGCTGCACAGCGTGCTGGGGGCCAGCTATTGCCTGTCTGGCCATCTGGAGATTGTCTTGGGCCGCCTGTCGGCAACGGTCGATCTGGTGGATACACGGACCGGCGGGCTGATCTGGTCTGAACATTTCGAGCGCCCGCTGGCGGATGTTCACGCCGTCCGACATGAAATCGTGATGGCCGTCATTGCGGCGCTGGATTTGCAGATCCCGCAGGCCGAAGCGGCTTTGGCCCGGACCCGACCGATAGAACAACTGGACGCCTGGCAATCCTATCACCTTGGCCTCAGCCACATGTACCGGTTCAACGCGCGCGACAATGCGATTGCGGCCAGCCTGCTTGCCCGCGCGACCGATCTTGACCCCGGCTTTGCCACCGCCTTTGCCGCGCGGTCCTTCAACAGCTTCCAGACCTGCATGATGGGGTATGATCCAAATCGCGCAGCAGCCATGACCGCCACACGCAGCGCCGCCGAACGCAGTGTCGAGCTTGATCCGCTGTGTCCCGAAGCAAATTCCGCGATGGGCAGGTTTCACGTTCTATCTGGTACACCGGATGAGGGTCTTTATTGGCTGGAGCGGTCGCTGACCCTGAGCCCGAACTATGCCAAGGGCCACTATTCGCGGGCCTTTCTTCAGGTCCTGTGTGGATTGACAAACGAAACCCGCCAAGGCGTTGATGTCGCCATGGGCCTGAGCCCGCTTGATCCGATGCTGGGCCCGATGTTCATGATGAAGGCACTGTCTTATGGCCTGGACGGGGATTTTGCGACGGCGGCAGAGTTTGCCATCCGGGCCGCGCGCATTTCGGACCCCCATCTGTCTGGCCTTTGCGGGGCAATAGCGCTCTGCATGTTGAGCGGGCGGATTGACGATGCGAAGCATTGGTTGGGCATTCTGCGTGCCAGGCGACCTGATGCGTCCATCAGCCTGTATATGCAGTATCTGCCGTTCCGGGACGCGTTTTTCCGGGCCGCTCTGCACAAAGCGCTGCAGCAGGCCGGTTTAGCCGAATGATCAAGGGCATCTACTGCACAGCCCGAAGGTCGCCATAAGCCGTTGGCTGCCTTGGAAAACCGCTGTGCTGCCAGAACTTCGACGGGCAGCGGCGATGTTCACGGCGCCGACAGCTGGCAAGATACGCTCGACCCAGTATTTACCCGCTATGCCGGGCATGATCTGCGGCACTTCTTCCGCGCCGGCGCCGCTTATGAAGTCCGCGCAATCTACTCTCGATTGGAAGAGGCGGGTCATTTCTGCGCGATCCGGCTGCCCGCCAACGCAATCTTGCGGTAACACATCTCGCACCGGCTGAAGCGGCCGGTTGGTCGACTCTCGAAGGCGGAATAAGATTTGGCAGGTAGCCCTTCGGCCTCTATCGTCGCTCTTGTATCCATTTCTTGGGATTTCCGATGATCGATCCCGTTCAACCCAATATCGAGCTTCTGCGTGACTTGCGCAGGCTCAGGATCGACGGATCGGATCTGGTCATCGGCGCCCGCGCTTTTGACGTGCTGGCCTATCTCCATTCAAATGCAGGCCGGGTGGTGACCAAGGCGGAACTGCTGGAAAACGTCTGGGCCGATCTGAACGTCGAGGAAAGCAACCTTACGGTCCAGATCGCAGCACTTCGCAAGCTGATCGGGGCGCGTGCCATCGCCACGGTGCCCGGTGTCGGTTATCAGTTGACCCTTTCCGCCAAAGCCCCGGCAGAGCTGCCCAAAGCCCTGCCGCTGCCGGACAAACCCTCGCTCGCGGTGCTGCCCTTCGCCAACCTGACCGGCGATGCCAGCCGGGAATATCTCGTTGACGGTATCGTCAGTGACCTCATCTCGGCGCTGTCGTGCATCCGGGCCTTCTTTGTTATCGCCGCCAGTTCCACCTTCACGCTCAAGGGAAAAGCCATCGATCTTGCCGATGTCGGTCGGCAACTGGGCGTCCGCTACATTGTCGAGGGCGGCATTCAGCAGGCGGGCGACAGTCTCCGGATCAATGTCCAACTTGTCGAGGCGGAAACCGGGCATCTGATCTGGAGCCAGCGCTTTACCGGCCCGCTTGCCGAGATTTTCGAGTTGCAGGATAGCGTCGTCGCGGCCACCGCCTCGGCTATCGAGCCCAAGGTGCTGACCGCCGAGGCGCTTCGTGCCGACAGAAAGCCCACGACCAGCCTGACCGCCTATGACCTGTGTCTGCGGGCCACCCCGACTGCTATCCGCGTGTCCGACGCCGCCGCCTTTTTCAGGGCGCGTGATCAGTTGCATCAGGCGCTCGACCTTGATCCGGGATATGTTCATGCCAAGGGCTTGCTGTGCGGGTTGTATATCGGCGCTCTCACCCTACGCGCCATCACCTTTGCCGAGGCGCGGTCCTGCCTGCCGCTAGCCGAAGAGATCCTCTCGGACGACCGGATCCTTGATCCCCAGGCCATTTGCGATGCGGGCTGTTCCTTGGCCTTTTTTGGCGGCCAACAGCAGCGCGGGGTCTCTGCGCTGCGCCGTGCGGTGGCGCTCAACCCGAATTCCTCGCTCATCCTGATGACCTCGGGCTGGGTGCATAGGTTTGTCGGCGAGACTGCCATCGCCGAGGAGCATTTTCTTCGGGCCATACGCCTGAACCCGATTGACCCCAACATCGGTATTGCGCGGTGCGGCCTTGGCGAACTGATGAATTTGCGCGGTGACTATGAGGCGGCGATCCCGGTGCTGGAACGCGCCCTGGCCGAGCAGCCGGGCTTTATTGGGTCCGTTCAGGGGCTGGTGGTCGCCAGTTGGAAGTTGGGTCGCCTTGCGGAAGCGCGCCGTTACGCCGAAATCTGGCGCGCCGCGGAACCTGGTCTGACCGTATCGGGTCACCTGCAAAACACGCCTGACAGTGTCGCTGCATCGCGCCAGGATTACGCAGATGCGCTGCGAGCGATGGGATTTCCGGAATGACTCGGGACCCCGCACCGACGGTCGTCATCCTGCCCGCCGCGCGCGCGGTGCGGATCGACGGCGAGACCCGGCAGATCGGCGCACGGGCCTTCGACGTGCTGGCCTATCTTGATGCGCATTCCGGCCGGGTGGTGACCAAGGCGGAACTGCTGGAACATGTCTGGGCCGACCTTAACGTCGA
>JANLQT010000666.1:0-3928 GCA_031368035.1 Rhodobacterales bacterium
CCAACCCCTATCTGTTGCAGGCCGTCATCATCGCGGCGGGGCTGGACGGGGTGCGGACCAAGGCCGATCCGGGCAAGCGCTATGACATCGACATGTATCAGCAGGGGCATACCGTGAAGGGCGCGCCGAAGCTGCCGCTGAACCTGCTGGATGCCTTGCGCGATTATGACAAGGACAAGACCCTGAAGGCGATGATGGGCGAGGAGTTCTCCAGCGCCTATCTGAAGCTGAAGCACAAGGAATGGGACTCCTACGCCTCGCATTTCTCGGCCTGGGAGCGGGAGACGACGCTGGACATCTGACCGGGGTCATTCGCGCGCCAGTCTTGCCAGAACGGCATAGCTTGCGACAGTGGGCAGGGCATAGGCGAGTGCGGCGCCGGTGGCGCCAAGGCGCGGGATCAGCAGGATCAGCAGGGCACGCTGATCCGCCGCTGCCGCGCCGCTCACCGCAAAGACCACGCCGTTCTGCCCGCGGAATTTCAGATGGGTGGGGGCGAGTGCGAAGATCAGCGTCAGGGCGGCGCCAAACGTCAGGACTCGCAAGGGGCCGGTGCCGATCTGCGCAAACTCTGGCCGGATGAGGCCAAGGATCGGTCCGGCCCAGACCCAGATGGCAAGGACAAACGCCAAGGCCACCGGCACCAGCCACCGCAGGCGGCGGGCGTGCAGGCGCGCGATCGCCGCTGCGTCGCCTGCTTGCAGGAAACGGGCGATGTCGCTTGCATAGACGCGGTTGGTGGCCGCCACCGGGACCACCAGCAGGCCGACAATCGCGCTTGCCGTGGCGTAGGCACCCACTGCGCCGGGCGGGGCGTGCAGCCAGACCGGCGCGATCAGCCCGGCTTGTCCGCGCAGGCCGACAGCCAATTTGTACAGCCACAGGGGCCGGGCGGCGGCGGACCAGGCGGCAACGGGCACGGGTGCGGCGGGCTGCGCTGGCAGCAACGCGCCGATCCGCCGTCCCATCCACAGCGCTGCGGCCAGCCAGCCGAGCGTCCAGCAGAAGATGGCAAAGGCGCCGGTGAACGGGGTGCCAAGGGCGAGCGGCAGCGTCAGCATCGCCACACCGGGCACCTGCACACGGGCAAGCGTCATGTCAAGGCGCGCTTGATGTCCTGCGGTCAGGACCTCTTGTCCCAGATGGGTTGCGGCGCCCGGCGGCAGGGCCAGGCAGGCGGCCAGCACGGCCAGTCTGGTGGCGGCGGGCAGATCGGCCAACACAAAGGCCCAAGTCAGCCCACAAAACACCGCCGCCGCCGTGCCAAGGCAGACGCGCGCAACAGCAAACCGCAGATACTGGCGCAGCAGGCCATCGCCGGGCGCGTCATGCGCGGGGGACAGCACCCGCAGCGCCAGCTTTTCGGTGCCAAGCGGGGCCAGCGAGACCGACAGGGTGAACACGGCCGAGGCGGCGGCATAAGCCTCGAATTGCGGGCCGTCCAGGGTCGCGGCGAGCAGGATCGTGATCAGGAAGGCCAGAACCTGCCCCGCAATGACAATCGCGCCCAGACTGATGATGTTGTGGGTTCAACAGGTTTTTTTCGGAACGGTGCTGTCATGGATGTGACGCGGCGCGAATTCATGGAAACGACCGGGTTTCTGGCGCTGGGGGCGGCGATGCTGGCGTCCAGCGCCGACGTGGCGCAGGCGTCGGATGCGTTTGACATCGACGCGGCCTTTGCGAGTTTCATGACCGATATCGGGCAGGCCCCCGGCGACAGCGGCGGCAAGGCGACCTTTACCGGCTAGGACCCGATCGTGCGCACCCATTTCCACATCGGCGCGACGATGGCGATTCCGGCGATGGGCGCGGCTGGGGTTTGGCGTGGAAGAGATGAGCCAAGGGCACAAGGGCCTCGTGTACCTGTCGATGCGTTGCTATTCGTGGGATGGCCCGTGGAGCGGGCGCGCCGGGTTCGACATGGAGGCGCTGACGACCTCGGGCTTTACGATGGCCGAGGGACGGGACGGCAAGCCGCGCTTCCCGCCGACCATGGTGCTGAACGACTATATCGCGGGCTATCTGGGGGCGGCGGGCATCATCGCCGCCCTGCGCCGCCGCGCGGCGGAAGGCGGCAGTTATCATGTGCGGGTGAACCTGACCCGGGCGGCGATGTGGTACGCCAGCCTTGGCGTGTTCGAGACGCTGGATTTCGACACCGCCGACCCCGATCACATGATGATCACGCCGCGCACCATTCGTGGCCAGACCCCCTATGGCGAGGTTCACCGGTTGGCGCCGCAGGCGGTGCTATCGGTCACGCCGGGCCAGTGGCCAGAGCAGCTTTTGCATGTGCGCGGCGCCAATCTGCCGGAATGGGGGAACCGGACGTGAGGCATCCGCAGGTGGTCAAATCCCTTTCGGCCGCGATCCTCTTGGCCGGAGCTTTCGGCCTGCCCGCGTTTGGGCAGGATAGCGGCGCGGCTGCGCCTGACGACGTCCAGTTCCCGGACCGGATGGACGGCACTTTGTCCGCCGGGGGCGACAGGGCGGAAATCGATGAGCCGCGGGCTTCGCGGTTCCGGTTCGACACGGCGCTGGACGGTTGGATGGCGATGAAGGCGCAGTTCCGCGCGGCCACCGGCATCTCGTTCAGCGGGTCACTGGGGTATCTGTATCAGACCTATTCCGACCCGCTGAACGGGGTCGAGGATGCGGCGGGCTTCAAGCTGACGTTCAACCTGTCCAAGGACATCTTGAACGCCGGCTCGCCCGAGGCGATGACCCTGGACATCGCGGTGGAACAGCGCGGACCCGTTGGCACGCCGCTGCCGCCGTTGCAGGGCGGGGTGGCGGCGGGCAACATGGTGCCGACCGCCGCGGCCGGGGGGGATTTCGATCTGGGGATCACCCAGTTTTATGTCCGGCAAAGCCTGAACGGCAACCGCTTCCAATATGCGGTCGGCAGGGTGTTTGCGCCGAACTATGTCGATGCCTATCCGTTCTTTGACGACAACCGGCAGTTCCTGAACCAGAATTTCTCGACCAGCCCGACCATGGCTTCGGCGCTGCGGGGCTTTGGCGCGGTGGCTTTGGTCTATCCGACCGAAGGCGGGCTGTATGTGCAGGGGGTATCTTCACCGCCAACAGTTCGGACACCGGCTTCACGTTGAACGATTTCGTCAATGTGCCCGAGTATTTCACCACGGTCGAAGTCGGTTGGAGCTGGCTGGCGCGCACCGGAATGCCCATTCACGCCCGGGGACCGATGGACCAGAACAACGTGCATGTCACGCTGTGGCACAAGGATGCCCAGCCGGATGCGCCGTCGCCGATCAACCGGCCCGAGGCGCAGGGCGTCACCTTCAACGCCAACTTCATGTCCGGCGACAATGCGATGTGGTTCCTGCGCGGCGGCGCGTCGGAAGGCTGGATCACCCAAAGCGCGATCTCGGCGGGGATCGGCTATCGCCCGCCTTCGGCGCAGGGTGATCTGCTGGGCTTTGCGGGCGGCTGGACCGATCCCGAAAGCAGCGCCTTGAGCAGTCAGTACACGCTGGAGACGTTCTATCGCTATCAGTTGACGCCGAATTTCGCCATCACGCCGGATGTGCAATATGTGATCGGCCCGTCGCTGAACCCGGCGATCGACCATCAGGTGATCCTGGGGCTGCGGCTGCGCGCGACGTTCTGATCGTGACGCTCTGGCCTGCACGCTCGGGCTGTGTTGGCCCCCCGGCCCGCGCAGCGCGCGGGCCGGGGCAGGGGCCCGGGTCAGACCGGTGTGACGACAAATCCGCGCAGGCCCACCTCGCCCGCGCTTTGCGGCGCGTCAAGGTTGCTGAGCCGTCCATAGCCGTTGGTCGCCAGCGCATAAACCCGCAGGCTTGCGGCAAAGGCGGCGCGGATGCAGGGCGTGTCGGGCAGGATCACACCTTCGCTCAGCAGTTGCGAGACCGCGATGGCCTTGCTGAACATGTCGCCC
>JANLQT010000689.1:0-2595 GCA_031368035.1 Rhodobacterales bacterium
GGCCCGCCTGCCGGTTCGCGGATCGGGCCCAGCGCCCTGGTCGGATTGCCGCCTCGGCCGAGGTCAAGGATCAGCTCGGGCCCGGTGGCCTCGGCCCGCCTGCCGGTTCGCGGATCGGGCCCAGCGCCCTGGTCGGATTGCCGCCTCGGCCGAGGTCAAGGATCAGCTCGGGCCCGGTTGGCCTCGGCCCGGATAGAACTTTCATGCAAGCCAAAGGGCAAAATTTACGCCACAGGTTTTCAGCCCGCGCCCGCACGACGCGCGAAAAGCAGTTTGAACCGCGCTGCGGGCGTGAAGGGAAAAGCCGCCAAATCCCGCGCCGTGGTAGCCTGGTGGTAGCCCGCAAAAGAAAATGGCTCGGGCGCAATCGCCTAAGCCCTTGTTTTAATTGGTGAGCCGGTCGGGGCTCGAACCCGAGACCTACTGATTAAAAGTCAGTTGCTCTACCAGCTGAGCTACCGGCCCACGTGGCGGCGTAGCTAGGGAAAAGCCAAGGGGGCGTCAAGCCTGCTTCTCGCAGGTTTGACGCATTTCCCATGTGGCGGTGGAGGGATGGTGAGCCGTGAGGGGTTCGAACCTTCGACAAGCTGATTAAGAGTCAGCTGCTCTACCAACTGAGCTAACGGCCCATCCTGGCGGGGCGCATACCCCGCTGAAATTTCAAGCGCAAGAGCCAATCTGGAAATCCCCGGGCAGGGGGCGTATAGGCGCAGTATGGCCAAGGATGCACAGACCCAAGGCCTGCGGTTCATGAAGATGCATGGCGCAGGCAACGACTTCGTGGTGATCGATTCGCGCGCCCGCGCCGAAGCGGTGACGACGGCTGCGCTGGCGCTGGCGCTGGGCGACCGGCACCGGGGGGTCGGCTTTGACCAGCTTGCCGAGATCCGGCCCAGCAGCGTGGCGGACTTCCATCTCGATTTCTGGAATTCCGACGGCAGCCGCGCCGAAGCGTGCGGCAATGCCACGCGGTGCGTCTGCGACTATGTGATGCGCGACACCGGCCGTGAAATGGTGCGGCTGGTGACGGTGCGCGGGGAACTTTCCGCCCGGCGCCGCGCCGACGGGCTGGTCAGCGTCAACATGGGTGCGCCGCAACTGGACTGGGCCGCGCTGCCGCTGGCCCGCGCCGCCGATACGCTGCATCTGCCCCTGCCGGGCGATCCTGCGGCCGTCGGCATGGGCAACCCGCATCTGGTGTTCTTTGTCCCCGATGCCGAGGCGGTGGACCTGCCCCAGGTCGGCCCCAAGTGGGAGACTGACCCGCTTTTCCCCGCCCGGACCAATGTCGAATTCGCCAGCCTGATCGGCCCGGACCGCCTGCGGATGCGCGTGTGGGAGCGTGGCGCCGGCATCACCCTCGCCTGCGGGTCGGGCGCCTGCGCGGCGGCCGTGGCGGCGCACAGGCGGGGCCTGACCGGGCGGCAGGTGGTGTTGCAGCTTGACGGCGGTGTCTTGGAGATCGACTGGCGCGAGGATGGCGTCTGGATGACCGGCCCCGTGGCCCATGTCTTTGACGGCTGGCTGACGGATGCCTTCCTGAAGGCCACCGCATGACCGCGCCCATCTTCTCGACGCTGGGCTGCCGGCTGAACGCCTATGAAACCGAAGCAATGAAGGAACTGGCGGCGGCGGCGGGCCTGAATGGCGCGGTGATCGTGAACACCTGCGCCGTGACGGCCGAGGCGGTGCGCAAGGCCAAGCAGGAAATCCGCCGTCTGGCGCGGGAAAACCCCGGCGCCGCGGTGATCGTCACCGGTTGCGCGGCGCAGACCGAACCGGAAACCTTCGCCGCGATGCCGGAAGTCACTCGCGTCATCGGCAATCACGAGAAGATGCAGGCCGAGACGTGGAAGTCCCTGTCCGTGCCCGACCTGATCGGCGTGACCGAAAAGATTCAGGTCAACGACATCCTGTCCATCACCGAAACCGCCGGCCATCTGATCGACGGGTTTGGCCGTGTGCGCGCCTATGTGCAGGTGCAAAACGGCTGCGACCACCGCTGCACCTTCTGCATCATCCCCTATGGCCGGGGCAATTCCCGCTCGGTTCCGGCAGGCGTGGTGGTCGAGCAGATCAAGCGGCTGGTGGACAAGGGCTTTCTGGAGGTCGTGCTGACCGGGGTCGATCTGACCTCCTGGGGTGCCGATCTGCCCGCGCAACCCCGCCTTGGCGATCTGGTGCTGCGCATCCTGAAACTGGTGCCGGATTTGCAGCGCCTGCGGATCAGCTCCATCGACAGCATCGAGGTGGACGACGCCCTGCTGCAAGCCATCGCCACCGAGCCGCGCCTGATGCCGCATCTGCATCTGTCGCTGCAAGCGGGCGACAACATGATCCTGAAGCGGATGAAGCGCCGCCACGCCCGCGAAGATGCGATCCGGTTTTGTGAAGAGGCGCGCAAACTGCGCCCCGGCATGGTGTTCGGGGCCGACATCATCGCCGGTTTCCCGACCGAAACCGAAGAGATGTTCACCCAGTCCCTGAAACTGGTGGACGACTGCGGCCTGACCTTCCTGCATGTCTTCCCCTTCAGCCCTCGCAAAGGCACCCCGGCCGCGAGGATGCCGCAACTGACCGGCCCGGTGATCAAGA
>JANLQT010000694.1:0-5439 GCA_031368035.1 Rhodobacterales bacterium
AAGGCCGAGGCGCTGGCCGAATGCGTGCGGATGCTGGATGCGGTGAAAATTCCCGACGCCAAGGGCCGCGTCCGCCTGTACCCGCACGAGTTTTCCGGCGGCATGCGCCAGCGCGTGATGATCGCGATGAGCTTGCTGTGCCAGCCCGACCTCTTGATCGCCGATGAACCCACCACCGCGCTCGACGTCACGGTCCAAGCCCAGATCATGGCCCTCTTGAACGACCTGCAACGCGATTTCGGCATGGCGACGATCCTGATCACCCATGACCTTGGCGTGATCGCGGGCTTCGCACGCGAGCTGATCGTGATGTACGGCGGTCAGGTGATGGAACAATCCCCGGTCGACCCGTTCTTCGCGCATCCCGCGCATCCCTATTCCATCGGCCTTCTGCACGCGCTGCCCCGCGTGGACCAGGACGGCGGCGCGCTGTCCGCCATCCCCGGCACCCCGCCCAACATGACCCGCAAACCCAAGGGCTGCCCCTTCGCCCCGCGCTGCGATTTTGTCATCCCGCGCTGCCGCGAAACCCTTGACCCGCTGACGACATGGACTCCGGGCCGCAAACGCGCCTGCAACCGCCCGGTAGAGGAACTGGTATGACCCCGTTGCTGGAAGCCCGCGATCTGAACGTCACCTTCCGCATCCGCCGCGAAGGCGACATGCCCTGGACCCCGCCCCGCCTGCTGCGCGCCGTGAGCGGCGTCGATTTCACCCTCGCGATGGGCGAAACCCTCGGCGTCGTCGGCGAATCCGGCTCTGGCAAGTCCACCCTCGCCCGCGCCCTGATCCGCATGGTCCCCGCGACGGGCCGCGTGTTGTGGCAGGGCACTGACCTTCTGGCTTTGTCCCCGCGAGAGATGCTCAAACACCGCAGCTCCATCCAGATGGTGTTCCAGGACCCGCTCGCCAGCCTCAACCCCCGGATGACCGTCGGCCAGATCATCGCCGAACCTTTGCGCACCCATTTCCCGAAAACCCCCGCCGCCGAGGTCAAGGCCCGGGTGAAACTCTCCATGGACCGCGTCGGCCTTCTGCCCAACCAGATCAACCGCTATCCGCACGAGTTTTCGGGCGGCCAGTGCCAGCGCATCGGCATCGCTCGGGCGCTGATCGTGGAACCCAAGCTGCTGATCTGCGACGAGCCGGTCTCCGCCCTCGACGTCTCGATCCAGGCCCAGGTGATCAACCTCCTTGCCGACTTGCGCCGCGATCTGGGTCTGGCGATGATCTTCATCGCCCACGACCTGTCCGTGGTGAAGCACATCGCCGACCGGGTGATGGTGATGTACCTCGGCAAGGTGATGGAAACCGCCCCCAAGCGCCTGCTTTTCGCCGCGCCCCAGCACCCCTACACCCAGGCCCTGCTCTCTGCCGTGCCGATCCCCGATCCCGCCAAGGAACGTGCCAAGAAGATGATCCCGCTGCACGGCGATCTGCCCAGCCCGATGAACCCGCCCTCCGGCTGCGTGTTCCGCACCCGCTGCTTCCGCGCCGCCCCCCGCTGCGCCAGTGAAGTGCCCCAACTCACCGGCGGCCAAAACGCCGTAGCCTGCCACTTCCCCGGCCCGATCATTCAAGCTGCCTAAGCGTTTCATCTTGGTCCAAATACCTCCGGGGTCCGGGGCAGCGCCCCGGTCCGCCGCTGGACAAGCGCGCGCCGTTCCGCCAATCAGATCCAAACGGGGGCCCCATGCGTAAAGTCCTGATCACCGGCACAGCAGGCTTCATCGGCTTTCACCTGGCACGCCTGCTGCTGGACGACGGTTTCCGCGTCCAGGGCTATGACGGCATGACCGACTACTACGACGTCACCCTGAAACAGCGCCGCCATCAGTCCCTGTTGCAGCACCCGAACTTCACCGCCGTAGAAGGCATGCTGGAAGATCAACCCAAACTCGACACCCTCGTGGACGCCTTCCAGCCCGAAGTGATCGTCCATCTCGCGGCGCAAGCCGGCGTCCGCTACAGCCTTGAAAACCCCCGCGCCTACATCGACAGCAACGTGACCGGCACGTTCAACGTGATGGAACTGGCCCGCCGTCTCAAGGTCCAGCACCTGCTGATGGCGTCAACCTCCTCGGTCTATGGCGCCAACACCGCGATGCCCTTTGCGGAAAACGACAAGGCCGACACCCAGCTCACGATCTATGCCGCGACCAAGAAGGCCACCGAAAGCATGAGCCACGCTTATGCCCATCTGTGGCAGATCCCCACCACGATGTTTCGCTTCTTCACCGTCTATGGCCCCTGGGGCCGCCCCGACATGGCGCCCTGGAAGTTCGTCGATGCCGTGCTGAAGGGCAAACCCATCGACATCTACAACCACGGCGACATGGCGCGCGACTTCACCTATGTCACCGACCTCGTCCGCGCCATCCGCCTGCTGATCGACACGCCGCCGGTGCAAGGCGCCCCCGTCGAAGGCGATAGCCTGTCGCCCGCCGCGCCCTGGCGCGTGGTGAACATCGGCAATTCCGACAAGGTCCCGCTGATGGACTTCGTCGCCGCCATCGAACAGGCAACCGGCAAGACCGCCATCCGCAACTACATGCCGATGCAGCCGGGCGACGTGCCTGCGACCTGGGCGGACGCGAGCCTGCTCAAACGCCTGACTGGCTACGCCCCGCAGACGCCCATGCGGGACGGTATCCGGCAGTTCGTCGCCTGGTACCGCGACTATTACGGGGTCTGAGAGGGGCTGCCAGGTCCCTTGCGGTACGCGACAGCCACCAGAAAAGCCCTGACATCATCCGATTCTTCTGCCCAGCCAGCTTTGCCGGGATTGACCTACTCCCATGCGCTCATGTAAACATTTGAATAGACCGGTCGGTCTATAAATCGAATCCCTAGGGAGATGGAACATGCGGGTCGCCAAGGAAGCCATTGACGTCAAGATGCAGATCCCCGGAGCCGTCATTCGCCAGCACAAGGATTTTGGCGACGCGACGGGTCTGGGCAAGATCAGCGGAGAATACTTCACCCTTTCCGCAGGTGTGGACACCACCCCGCTGTTTCAGGGGCTGGAGGGCAACCTGTGCCAAAGCCCGCATTGGGGCTTTGTTCTCAAAGGTCAGCTCACCACGACCGATGCTGGCGGCCTGAAGGAATCTGTCAGGGCCAACGACCTTTTCTATTGGCCGCCCGGTCACAACGTTAAGGTTGACGCCGATGCAGAGATCATCATGTTCAGTCCACAACACGAGCACAGCCACGTCATCAACCACATGATCGAGATGACCAAGGGTTAGGCCAAACCGTCGGATTTCTGAGACGCATGCCACCAAGACGCAATCCCGCCGCCGAAAGTGTCGCAGAAGGTATCGCCAAGGGCGCACTGCACATGCATGCGACCAAGCAACGACTGATCAGCGCGGGCCTGCCCCTGCTCTTGAAACATGGCTACAACGATCTTGGCCTTCAGGCCTTGCTGGCAGACACGGGCACGCCGAAAGGATCGTTCTACCATCATTTCCGCGACAAAGAAGACTACGCCCTGCAAGTGGTCGACGCCTACATGGCGCAGGTGCATGCCGGGCTTGATGCGTGCCTTGGCGACAAAACGAAAGATCCGCTTGTAAGGGTTCGCAGCTTTTTCGAGACGGTTCAGCAGTCCTACAAGGTTGATGGCTACATGGGGTGTCTGCTTGGGGGGCTGGGGCAGGAATTGTCAGGTGTCAGCGACGTCTTTCGGCAAAAGATCGAAGTCTGCTTTTCGGTGATTTCCGAACAGCTGGCTGGGTGTCTCGAGGAAGCAGTCCGGTCTGGCCAGATCGCGGCAAATACCGATGTGCGACACCTTGCCGATCTTCTGGTCAATTGCTGGGAAGGGGCGGCCCTGCGCAGCCGGTTGCGGCGCAGCCCGACCGCGCTGGACGATATGCTCAACTTCTACTTCCGCGCGGTGGTGGGCACCACAGGGTGAGATTCAGATGCCGGTGACGACAGGATGCGTTCAAGGGCACCTCTTGTGCATCAACCCAGAAAAAGGAACGATGATCGCACCGCAGGTCGGCACAAAGGCCTGACGCAAGTCGACGACGATCCGACGCTGGCAAACTTGCACACAGGCCCGTCGTTCTGCCTGAAATTCGCCTGGCTTGTCGCCCGAGGGCATCCAGGGGACGGGTCTGAGAGCGCTGCAATTCTGCGGTCGGGGCAAGGTTTCTGCCGGGTGTGCGGGAGCATCCCCACGTGACCGGGGGGAGCCCATCACGGCATCCTTTCAAACTCAAAGCAAATTGCGTATGTCCCGGATTGCGTGACTCGCTCTTGGGCACACGGGGGTAAAATGTCCGGCGAAGCCTATTTCCTCTACCACTCCATCGGCCAATACCCCGGCAAGGCCCGCGATCTCGCCGGCGCGCTGGCCGAGTTCGCCTTGTCCTGGGGCGCGCATGACGATCTGCAATGGGCCTATGCCCTGCCCAAGCGCCAGCGCTTCATCGACCTCTGGGCCCGCCTGCTCGGCGCCGCGCCCGGCAGTGTGACCACGACCGAAAGCGTCACTCAAGCCTTCCAGGCGCTCCTGACCGCCCTGCCATCCGTGCACCTGACCGGCAAAAGCCTGCTCGTCGCCGCCGACTGCTTCCCTTCCAACCATTTCCTGCTGCAAGGCCTGGCAAACCGCCTCGGCTTCACACTGAAAACCGTCCCTTTCCGACAAGGCGCAACAATCGTCGAGGAAGAAGATTTCCTCGACGCCTGGACCCCCGATGTCGGCCTTGCCCTGCTGACCTGGGTCTCCTCCACCTCTTCTGCCCGCATCGACCTTCCCCGAGCCGTCGCGCATGGCCGCCGCATGGGCTCGCTGATCGGCGTGGATGTCACGCAAGCCGTCGGCCTGATCCCCTTCGACGTCTACGCGCCAGAGGTGGATTTCGTCCTCACCACCTCACTGAAATGGATGTGCGGCACGCCGGGGGCAGGGGTCCTCTACGTCTCGCCCCGCCTGATCCCGCATATGCAGCCTCAGGCGCGCGGCTGGTTCTCCCAATCCAACCCGTTCAACTGGGACATTGCGAATTTCCAGATCGCCCCCGACATCCGCCGCTTTGACAACGGCACCCCCGGCGTCATGGCCGCGCTCGCCTCGGTCCCCGCGATGGAATGGCACGCCGCGCAGGACCATGCCGCCATCCTCGCCCACAACCGC
The DNA here is from genome assembly GCA_031368035.1 of Rhodobacterales bacterium. Taxonomy (GTDB): domain Bacteria; phylum Pseudomonadota; class Alphaproteobacteria; order Rhodobacterales; family Rhodobacteraceae; genus Stagnihabitans. The sequence goes on from JANLQT010000694.1 coordinate 5,156, forward strand.
ACCCTGACCGCCAAACTGATCGACCTGATGGACGATCTGGGCCTGACCCTTGTCACCCCGCGCCCGCCCGAACGCCGCGGCGGCTCGGTCATGGCGCTGTTGCCCGCCAGCCTTCCCGCGCCCCACGTCATCGCCGACCTTCGCGCCATAGGCATCGCGGCGGATGCGCGGGGTCAGCTTCTGCGCCTGTCGCCCGGCATCATGACGTCACCAGCCGGGGTGGAACGGCTGGGGGAAGCGCTCCGTAGGATGGGTGATTCACCCATCACGCCGAAACGTTGGTC
>JANLQT010000698.1:0-3950 GCA_031368035.1 Rhodobacterales bacterium
TCCGCTTCGGAGCTTTTGAAGGCTCCGTGCCGATTTCTTTGAAGAAATCGATTTGGCGCGCGCGGCCGTCGTGGCGCCCCCCTGGTTTCTATCCCGCCTCATCACGCTCCGGGGGCGTGAAATTCTGGGATTTCACGCGTGAAATGTCTGGTATCACATTGATTTATAATGGATTTACGATTTCCGTTAGGAATGCGTTTACCACGAATGTCCAGATTTCACAGCCTCAAAGGTCGGGCGATGGCCCGACTCGCGCGGTGCTAGGAGAGTCGGGCTATCGCCCGACCTACGGGGGGTGCCGCGCCTTAGAGCGGGCGCACCTTGATCCGGGTCAGCCGGTTTTCCCGGCGCTGCGCCACTTCGAACCGGAAGCCGTGGAAGGAAAACACCTGGCCCGAAGCCGGGATCGACTGCGCTTCGTGGATCACCAGTCCCGCAACGGTGTTGGCCTCTTCGTCCGGCAGGTTCCAGTCCATCGCGCGGTTCAGATCGCGGATCGTCATCGCGCCTTCCACCAGCACCGAGCCATCCTCGAACCGCTTGAGCCTTGTCTCCACCGACACCACGTCATGCTCGTCGTTGATCTCGCCGACGATCTCTTCAAGGATATCCTCCAGCGTCAGCAAACCCTGCAAAGCACCGTATTCGTCCACCACCAGCGCGATATGGGTGCGGCGCTTCAGAAACTCGCGCATTTGTTCGTCCAGCGTGGTGGTGTCGGGCACGAAATAGGGTTTCATCGCCACGCGCAGCACATCCAGACCGGCCATCAGCGGCTGGCCCTTGCCAAGGTTGATCCGGCTGAGCCGTTCCACTTCCCGAAGCAGGTCCTTGGCATGCAGGATGCCGAGAATGTTTTCCTCGCTGCCCCGATACAGCGGCAATCGGCTGTGCGAGGAGGCGAGCACCTGGCTGACCAATGCGTCGGGTTCAAGTCCAAGGTCGATCAGGTCGATTACGGAGCGGTGATGCATGATCTCGTCCACCGTCCGCTCGCCAAGGTCGAGCGCGCCCAGCAGGCGGTCGCGGTTTTCCTTTTCCACCGCACCTTCAGAGTGGCCAAAACTGATCGCGCCGGCGATTTCGGCGCGCAGCGCCAGAAAGCGGGTGTCGGGGTCGGGGTTCAGGCCGAACAGGCGCAGGAGCACGCGAACAAAGGCGCGCACACTGGTCACGACGGGCGAGAACAACAAGATCAGCACGCGGATAGCTGGCGCCACCCGGATGGCGACCGGCACCGGGTTGATGATGGCGACGGTTTTCGGCAGCACTTCGGCGAAGACCAGCACCAGCACAGTGACGATCACTGTCGCCCAGGCGACGCCGCGCGCGCCGAACAGTTCGGTCAACAGCGCCGTGGTCAGTGCCGCCGACAGGATATTGGCGACGTTGTTGCCCAGCAGCAGCGCGCCGATCATGCGCTCGTTGTCCTCCATCACCTCCATCGCGGCCTTGGCCCCGCGCGAGCCCTTGTCGGCCTGCGCCTTGATCGCGCCCCGGGATGCCGCCGTCAGCGCGGTTTCCGAGCCGGAAAAGAAGGCCGCGATGAGCAGCAGCACCAGAACGGCGGCGCAGGTGATCCAGATGGTGGGGTCTTGCATGGGGATCCTCGTCAAAGACAGGCCCCTAGACTTGGGGCATATGTGCGCGCGCATCAATAGCTTGCTGGATTTGCCGCCAAACGCTTAGGTCTTGCGCCGCGCCAGGGGATGATGGGTCAGCACCAGCGCCTTCAGATGATCGTCAAGCACATGGGTGTAAATCTCGGTCGTCGAAAGGTCGGCATGGCCAAGCAGGGTCTGGATCACCCGCAAATCCGCGCCATGCGCCAGAAGATGGGTGGCGAAGGCATGGCGCAGGCGGTGCGGGGTGATCTTGCCGGGGTCGATCTTGGCGGCCACGGCGATGGATTTCAGCAGCAGGTAGAAATTCTGCCGGGTCAGATGGCCGTCAACGCCGGGGCCAGGAAACAGGAATTTCGACGGGGCGCGGCCGGTCTTGCGCCCAACGTCTTCATCGGCGTCGCGGTGGGCAAGCCAGGCCAGAACGGCGGCGCGGGCCGGGCGCGACATCGGCACCAGCCGTTCCTTGTCGCCCTTGCCTTTCACCAGCACCATCTGCGGATCGCCCCGCACCGCAGAGGCGGGCAAGCCGACCAGTTCGCTGACCCGCAGACCGGTGGCATACAGCACCTCGACCAGGGCCGCATTTCGCAGACGTTCCTGGGCGGTGCGCCCATAGCCGGGGGCGGCGGTCAGCAGGGCGTCCACCTCGGCTTCCGACAGCGTCTGCGGCAGGCTGCGATACGCGCCTGGCCCGGCGATGCGCAGGGCGGGATTGTCGGCGCGCAGGCCCTCTTCATGGGCAAAGCGGTACAGTTGTTTGATCGAGGACAAGCGGCGGGCGCGGGTGGCCTGGCCCAGCCCTTCGGCTTGGCACGCGACGAGATAGGCCTCCACATCCTCGCGGGCGGCGGTCTCCAGGGACTTGGCCTTGCCCTCCAGCCAGTCGCAAAAGGCTTTAAGGTCGCGGCCGTAGGCGAGGATGGTGTTGCGCGCCGCGCCCTGTTCCGCGCCGGCCGCTTCCAGATAGCGGCTGATCCAGCGCACCGCGCCCGCGTCCATCAGCCCCGCCGTTCCAGCAGCATCAGTTCCAGCGCCGTGCGGCGGGCGACGTCTTCCAGCCCAAGCTGGCGCAAGGTGGACAGGCCTGCTGTCACCTGCGGCAGATCGCCGGAAGCGCCGCGGCTGATCTTGTCCATCGCCATCAGCAACGCCTCGCCAACCCGCCCGTTGGTCAGAAGGGGCGCAATGTCATCGGGCACGACCGGCGCGGTGAAGGCCGGCGATATCGCCCGGCCCATGGCATCCGGCGGGGCCAATGTATCCAATTTGCCACGCGCGATGCCGAACAGGAACGCCTCGCGGGCGTTCTGCGGCGTCGAGGCGGCGACGAGCGATTCGTAGGCCGAGGACAGCAGCGCCAGCGTGGTGGCGATCTGCCGCGCCTCTCCGGCCAAGGGCAGTTTGGCCAGTTTGCCGGCGAACAATTCCGAAAGCGGCACTTCCAGTTCCACCGATTGCATCGCGGCCCAGGCGGCGGGCAGGGCCTTGGCGGCGGCATTGCCGTCCCCGGCTTCCACTGCCGCATCCAGCTTCTGGAACGCCGAAACCCGGTCCCAGGGCGCACCGGATGCCGCCGGCTTCTGCTCGGTATAGATGCCCAGCAGCAGATTGGGCGGGATCACCCCGGCGTGGGCCAGCCGTTCGGCGGCCTCGATCCGCGCCTTCCAACCCTGATCGGCCGACAGATCGGCATGAGAGAACGCAATGGGCAGGGTCGCGGCGGGCAAAGGCGTGCCAATCGCGGCGAAAATCTTCATGTCCAGTGGCGTGACCGGGATCGGCGGGGTCGGGGTGGTATCCGGCTCGCCCGCTTCGGGGTCCAGAAAACGGCTCAGAAGATCGCTTTGCGCCGCATCGACCTGTCCCAGCGCCGTCGCCGTATCAAGTGTCAGCGCCGCTGCGTCCCAGTCGCCGACCCGCGCCAGGCAGAAAATCCGCGTCGGCAGCGAGGGCGACAGCCCCGGCGCGGCGGCCAGTATAGCGCAGGCGCGATTCTCTTCCCCTACCAGCAGCGCCGTGTCGAAGGCCCGGCGGAACATGCCGGGCGAGCTTGCCGGCCCTGCCGCCTCGATCAGCGCATGGGCCTGATCCAGCGCGCCCAGTGCCAGAAGCTTGTCGATCCGGGTCAAAAGCACCTGCGGGGCGGGGCCCGAATCCATCGGTGCCTGGGCCTCGGCCAGCAGAAGCGTGGTCAGAAGCCCTTGCAATGCTGGCAGATTGTCCGAGGAGGCGGCGTTGATCAGCGCCTCGATCTCGGCCGCGGGGGCATCGCCCCACAGGTTGTGGGGCAGGCCGGTCAGCTTGGTCGACAGGATGCCGGTCGCG
>JANLQT010000700.1:0-3455 GCA_031368035.1 Rhodobacterales bacterium
CGGAAATCGCAACGCCGATGGTCTTGTCGCCAAGGTCGAGGCCCGCCACCGCGCGACCCTGCGGCAAGGCGGCCAGAAACGCGGCGAGGTCGGGCAGGATCATGGCGTGATGCCCGCCTTGATCGCGGCAGCTTGCAGCGCCGACAAAGCGCCGGGATTGGCGGCGAAGGCAGTCTTGGCGGTGTCGTAGGCTGCCTGCGCACGGCCCGTCTGGCCCAGCACGCCAAGTGCGCCGACCAGTTTGGTCCAATCTTCGATCGCGCCGCCGTCTTTCATCAGCCGCGCCTCCAGCCCGCCGACCATGTTCTCGATCATCGCCTGACGGTCTTCGGGCGTCATCTGGGCGGCGGCGCTCATATCCTCGGCGGTGGGGGCCTTGGCGGCGGGCAGGGTGTAACGGATGCCGGCGGCGGCGGCGACATCCTCGATCTGGTCACGGATCGGGGCGGTCCAGGGCGCATCGGGCGCACTTTCGCGCAGCAAAGGCTCCCACAGGTCGAAGGTCCGATCGGCGCGGCCGATCTGCAGGAACATCAGGCCGGAATAATACCGCGCCGGAGCGTTGGTCGGGTCAAGCTTCAGCGCGGCCATCAGGTGCTGTTCCGCCTCGGAGCTGACCCGGCCGCCGGCGGCCATGATCATTAACTCGGCCAGCGCGCTGTGATCTTCCGCCGTGGCTGCGGCGGCCTTGACGGCGATCAGATGGGTCTGCGCCGCCTCTGCCGCTGCGAAATTGCCAAGCGAGGCTTCGTATTTCGCCAGGAACGCCAGACCTTTGGGGTCATCGGGATGATCCTTCACCACGGCGCGGAGCTGTTCGATCAGCTTCAACATTTGCGGGTCCACATCGGCAGAAGCGTCGAGTTTCGGCGCCGCCGCCTCGCTTGCCTCCTGCGACGGGCGGTTGTCATAAACGGCCTTGGCCTCGGCCATGCGCGTCGTCAGCGGCAGGTCGGGATAGCCCGGCGCGCCGAGCCAGGCGTAAATCGCCGCTGCCCCGGCCAAAGCCAGCACCAGCGCGCCAAGACCGAAGCCGACCTGCGCCTTGCCATGGCGCACCGGCCCGGCCCCGCGCGCATCCGCTGCCAGCATCCGGCGCGAGATTTCTGCTTGCAGACGTGCGGCTTCGGCATGGGGCAGGGTGCCGCGCGCCAGATCGCGGTCGACTTCGGAAAGCTGGTCGCGGTAGATGCCGATATCCTCGGCCCCGGGGGCGGCGACGGCCTCGCCCTTGCCGCGGCGCAGGGCCTGGCCCAGCACCACAGCCACCAAGGCCAGCATCACGCCCGCCGCGATCCAGAACCCGACCTGACCCATAAACCCCAAGACCCTCTTGCTTCGCTTGTCATGTAGCGGCAAAGCAGCAGGTGCAAAAGGGGCGTCACAAAGAGGAACACGGGGACTTGCGCGCGCGGTGACTAACAGGGGCGGCGGTTTGCGCCACTCGCCAGCGCCCATGTCGCAATTTTCCCCATGGTGCCGTTTGCGGACCGCAGGCGCGGCGGGGTTCGCGCCAGATAGAACCGACCAGAAGGGGTGCCCGATGCAGCGCTATTCCGCCTTTGCCATTGCCCGTGAGGCGATGAGGAACCACCTTGGCTGGGACCGCGTCTGGAAAAGCCCGGAGCCGAAGAAGGCCTATGACGTGGTGATCGTCGGCGCGGGCGGGCATGGGCTGGCGACGGCCTATTACCTGGGCAAGAACTTTGGCGTCACCAATGTCGCGGTGATCGAGAAGGGCTGGCTGGGCGGCGGCAACACCGGGCGCAACACCACGATCATCCGGTCGAACTATCTGCAAGACCCTTCGGCGGCGATCTATGACAAGGCGCTGAAGCTGTATGAAAACCTCAGCCAGGATCTGAATTACAACGTGATGTTCAGCCCCCGGGGCCTGTTGATGCTGGCGCAGACCCATCACGAGGTGCGCGGCTATCTGCGCACGGTGCATGCCAATGTGCTGCAAGGCGTGGCGACCGAGTTCATCAGCCCCGCCAAGGTCAAGGGACTGGTGCCGATCATCAACATTGACGGGCCGAGGTATCCGATCATGGGTGCGCTGTATCAGGCGCGGGGCGGCACGGCGCGGCATGATGCGGTGTCATGGGGCTATGCGCGGGCGTGCAGCGCCATGGGCATGGACATCATCCAGCAATGCGAAGTGCTGGGGGTGCGGTCGGACGTTGGGGTGGTGACGGGGGTGGAGACATCCAAGGGCTATATCGGGGCGAAGAAGCTGGGGCTGGTCGTGGCGGGCCATTCGGGGCAACTGGCCGAGATGGCGGGCTTCCGGCTGCCGATCGAGGCGGTCGCGTTGCAGGCGCTGGTCAGCGAACCGATCAAGCCTTGCATGGATGTGGTGGTGATGGCCAACACCGTGCACGGCTATATGAGCCAGTCCGACAAGGGCGAGATGGTGATCGGCGGCGGCACCGACGGGTTCAACAACTTCACCCAGCGCGGGTCTTTTCACCATATCGAGGAGACGCTGAGGGCGCTGGTGGAAACCTTCCCGATGATCTCGCGCCTGAAGATGCTGCGGCAATGGGGCGGGATCGTGGACATGACCGGCGACCGCTCGCCGCTGATTTCCAAGACGCCGCTGGGCAACTGCTTCATCAACTGCGGCTGGGGCACCGGCGGGTTCAAGGCGATCCCCGGATCGGGCTGGGCGATGGCGGAATTGATGGCGACGGGAGAGCCCGGGGCATTGGCGGCGGAATTCAGCATGACCCGCTTCAAGGAAGGCCGGTTCATCGACGAAAGCGTGGCGGCGGGGGTAGCGCATTGATCTCAGGTGCGACATACCACGTTCCGCCGGTCACGCCGTTCTGGGCGGGTTTGCGCAACGGTTCGGGGGTTTTCGTGATCCACCAGCGGCATCGCACACGGCTGAGCCTGTATCTGGAAGGCAAGACCGCGACATTCTATCACATCTGGGGCGGCATCATCCTGGCCATCGGCGGCGGCATGGATGTCTGGCTGACCGGCCTGTGGCTGCCGCGCGCCGGGGCGGTGGTGGCCGGGGTTGCGGCCTGGCTGTATTTCTTTGACCCGCGCACCACGGACGACTGGTGGATGATCCGCCGGTCGTCCTTGCCCAAGCATCTGAAGAATCCGCTGGCGGATACCTCGTTGCCCCCTTCGAGCCTGCCGCCGCTGATTCTGGGCGAAAAGCGCCCCACCTCGGCGCAGATTCAACAGGCGCGTGATCAGGCGGAAGTCGCGAAAATGCTCAGCGATCTGGCCGAGCGTCGGCATATCACCTATCAAGCCGCCAAACGCCTGGTGCAGCACGAGCATGACATCGCGCTCAGGGCACAGGCGTTCTGGCTGTTCATCGGCACGCTGATCTGGGCGTTCGGCGATATTCCGGTGGAACTGCTGAAATGTGGAAGCGTGCCGTGCTGAGCCGCGCGCCTCAAACTGGCGCCGCAACGATTTTTCTCCGAAAA
>JANLQT010000714.1:0-1862 GCA_031368035.1 Rhodobacterales bacterium
ATCGACCTGTCTTGGGCGGGCGGAGCGGGCGATGGGCCATGCTTTGAGCTATGCGGCGGAGCGCAAGCAGTTCGGCCAGCAGATCGGCAAGTTTCAGGGGATTTCCTTCAAGCTCGCCGACATGGCGATGGAGTTGAAGGCTGCGGAACTGCTGACGCGGGAGGCGGCGTGGAAATACGACCAAGGCTCGGTGACGGAAGCCGACATGTCGATGGCCAAGCTGAAGGCGACCGAGGTGCTGGCGATGATCGCGGACGAAGCGATCCAGATCCATGGCGGCATGGGCCTGATGGACGAGTTGCCGCTGGAGCGGATCTGGCGGGATGCCCGCGTGGAACGGATCTGGGAAGGCACCTCGGAAATCCAGCGCCACATCATCAGCCGCGAATTGCTGCGGCCGCTTGGGGCTTGACCGTTGCAAGCCGGGGGCCAGCCCCCGGACCCCCGGAGGTATTTGGACCACAATGATGATGCTTAGGGGCGAGATGTGACTGCCGTGCCGAACTTGAACCGCTTGCTTCGCCCCAGGTCCATCGCTGTTCTCGGCGCCGGTTGGGCGCTGAATGTCATCGAGCAATGCCGGAAGATGGGCTTTGACGGGCCGGTTTGGCCGGTGCATCCGACGAAGGCTGAAGTTGGGGGGCTGAAAGCCTATGCCTCGTTGGCCGATCTGCCGGGGGTGCCGGATGCGACATTCATCGGGGTGAACCGGTTTGCCACCGTGGATGTGGTGGCGGAACTTGCGGCGATGGGGGCGGGCGGGGCGATCTGTTTTGCGAGCGGCTGGACCGAGGCGGGGGAGCCGGGGTTGCAGGCGCGGCTGGTCGCGGCGGCGGGGGGCATGCCGATTCTGGGGCCGAATTGCTATGGCGTGATCAACTATCTGGACGGGGCGGTGATCTGGCCCGATCAGCATGGCGGGGTGCGGGTGGACCGGGGCGTGGCGCTGGTCAGCCAGTCGTCCAACATCGTCATCAATCTTGGGATGCAACAGCGCGCTTTGCCAGTGGCCTATGTCGCCTGTCTGGGCAATGCGGCGGTGGTGGGGTTGGCGGACCTCGCGGGGGCGGTGCTGGATGATCCTCGGGTGACGGCCTTGGGCCTGTATGTCGAGGGGATTGACGATGCGGTGGCCTTTGCGGCGCTGGCCGAGAAGGCGCGGGGCATGGGCAAGGGGATTGTCGTCATCAAGTCGGGCAAGACCGAGCTGAGCCGCACGGCGGCGGCCTCGCACACCGCCTCTCTGGCCGGGGGCGGGGCTGCCTCAAGTGCGTTTTTGCGGCAGATCGGGGTGGCGGAGGTGAACACGCCGTCAGAACTGATCGAGACGCTGAAGATTTTCCATGTCCACGGCACGGGGCTGGGCACGCGGATTTGCTCGCTGAGTTGTTCGGGCGGCGAGGCGGGGTTGGTGGCGGATCTGGCGGCGCCTTACGGGCTGGAGTTTCCGCCGGTGCCCAAGGTGACGCATGACCGGTTGTTTGAGGTGCTGGGGTCCATTCCGACCATCTCGAACCCGCTCGACTACCATACCTTCATCTGGGGCGACGGGCCGAAGACCACCGAGGTGTTCACCGCGATGCTGGAGGCTTATGACGCGGGGCTTTACATCCTCGACACGCCGCGTGCGGATCGGTGCGATCCTTCGGGGTATCAGCCGGCGCTGGATGCGATCGTGACGGCGCAGAAGGTGACGGGCAAGCCCGCGTTCCCGGTTGTTTCGATGGCCGAGAACTTTGGCGAGGCGCGGGCGGCGGCTTTGATGGCGACGGGGGTTTGCGTGTTGATGGGGCTGGAGACGGCTTTGGCGGCGGTGAAGACGGCGCAGACTGCGGCGGGGCTTTCGGGGTGGCGGCCTTTGG
>JANLQT010000760.1:0-6648 GCA_031368035.1 Rhodobacterales bacterium
GTGAACGCCTCGGCCGAGGGCATGTTGGTGTCACATTCGATGAACATGCCGCCGGTGATTTCCCACTGGCCAGAGGCGGCCCGGGCCTTGATGCGGGACAGCGCGGCGGGGTCCATGTCCTGCATGTGCTCGTAGAACAGGGACGAGGATTGGATGAAGGTGAACTCGGGATGCGCGGACATCAGGCGATCCACGGCGGTGAAGGTGCGCAGGATCTTGCGCTCGGTTTCCGGCTGCGGCCACAGCCAGACATAGTCGATATGGGCGTGGCCAGTGGCGAGGATGCTGCCGACCTTGGGATACATCGCTCGCAATTCGGCGAGGCCGGTTTCCAGCCGTGCCAGCGCCGCATCGACCGAGGTGAGCGCGGTGGCGGGCGGCGGTTCGGGGGTCAAGGTCGGCTCGAAGCTGCGCTCCCAGATTTGCAGCGCCCAGGGCTGGTCGGCAAGGCGGGGGCCGAGAGTGGCGGTCGCAGTCGGGAAGCGCAGTTCGGTCAAAGCGATTTCGGCGACATCGCAGAGGGAACGGGCGACTTCCGGCGGAACCACGGCGGCGGTGTCGGCGATCACCTCAAGGCTGCGGCGCAGGCGGCGGAGCGCGGGATAGCATTGCGCGAGTTCGGTCATCTCCAGCTTGGGCTGCCGGTTCGGAACGCCGAACAGCGAGCGGGCAGCAACTTCGGCGGTGATGCGGAACGGCTCGGCCGGGATCGGGGTAAAGCGCTTGTGCTTGGGATTGGCCCCGAAGGCGAGGAGTTCGGTCCCCGCAGCGGAATGCAGCCAGACCATTGCCTCGCCGCCGAAGTCGAGCCAAAGTTCGACCTCTCCCGTCAGGGCGTTGGGGTCGATGAGAGGAGAGGCGAAGCGGGTGATGCCGTGGCGGGTCGGCCAAGGCTCGCCCAGCGCAATGGGGGTGGTAGGGCCGCCTTCGGGCGTGACGGTCCAGCCGGTGATCGGCAGGCGGTGGCCGCGTTCCCAGGCGTGGAGTTCCTCGGCCCAGTTCCGCAGGTGCATGGTCAGATGTTCCAGACTGCGCTGGCGGTCGCGGTATTCGCGCATGGGTCCCTCCCGGTAGACGGCGGCAGGCTAGTGCGGCAGCGGCGGAAGGGGAAGGGTGCGTATTTTGGCGCGTGCGCGATGATGTCCACGCGTGGACAGACTTTTTAACACATTAATTCAATGTGTTAGGATTTAGAATTAACGAAGCGTTAAGAATTGTCGGACCCGTAGGATGGGTGATTCACCCATCTTGGTTCAAAAAGAAAAATGGGTGAACCACCCATCCTACGGGAACCACCTTACCCCTTGTTCGGTCACGATGGCATCCAGCCTCTGGTCGGTGGCCTCGATCGGCACTTCGGGCATTTCCTGTGCCGAAAAGGCGAAACCTATCGCAACTGTCTTCCTGCGCCCGCGCAGCAATTCCAGCGTGCGGTCATAGAACCCGCCACCATATCCAAGCCGATAGCCCCGCGCATCGAAGGCGACCAGCGGCACGATCAGCACTTCGGGCTGGGTCCAGGCGCCTTCTGCCGGGATCCGGGCGCCGAACTCACCGGCCACCATCGCGCAGCCGGGCGACCACTCGCGGAACTTCAGGGCTTGCGCCTTGCCGATGATCACCGGCACGCAGACCGGGCCGGGGTGGGCGGCCATTGCGGGCATCGGGTCAATCTCGGTCCGCATCGCCATATAGCCGGAGAGCGGCTTGTCCCGATACGCGGCCAGCAGGTCGGCGAGAATCTCAGCGGCTTGGCCCTGCCCTCTGGCGAAGGCCTCCTTGCGCGCGGCAAACCCGCGGGTCCGCGCCTCGGCTTTCACATCGCTCATCCCGGCAGCTCCCTACAACAAAAGCATGGTCGCAAGGCCAAGGAAGGACAGATAGCCCATCACATCGGTCAGCGTCGTCACGAATGTCCCCGAGGCGAGCGCAGGGTCCAGCCCCAACCGCTCCAACCCCAGCGGCACCAGCACTCCGCCCAGCGCCGCCACGATCTGGTTGACGATCATCGCCATGCCCAGCACCAGACCCAGTTGCCACTGGCCATAGACCAGCGCGCCGCCGATCCCAAGGATCACCGCGAGGCTCAGCCCGTTCACCAGCCCCGACACCAGTTCCCGCCGTACCACCCGCCCCGCATTGGCCGAGGTCAGATCCCGCGTGGCCAGTGCCCGCACCGCGACCGCCAGCGACTGGGTGCCGGCGATGCCCCCAGTCGAGGCGACGATGGGCATCACGGCGGCCAGCGAGACGATCGCCACGATGGTCGGTTCAAACCGCGAGATCACGAAGGCCGAAATCGACGCGGTGAACAGGTTCACCACCAGCCAGGGCAGGCGGGTTCGCATGGTGGCGAAGGCGCCGTCAGAGAGGGAAGAGGTTTCCCCCACGCCGGCGAGGCGGAGCATGTCTTCCTCGTGTTCGTCATCCAGCACTTCCATCGCATCGTCGATGGTGATGACGCCAACAAGCCGTCCGGTTTCATCGACCACCGGGCAGGAGATCAGGTGATACTGGGTGAACAGATAGGCCACGTCCTCTTCCGGGGTGGTGGCGGGGATGGTGCGGAAGCTGTCTTCCAGAATGGTGCGCAGGCGTGTTTCGCGGGGGGAGGACAGGATGCGGCCCAGCGTGGCGTAACCGGTCGGGCGCATGCGTGGATCGACCAGAAGGACGTGGTAGAACTGGTCGGGCAGATGCGCCACTTCGCGCAGAAAGTCCGTCGCCTCGCCCACAGACCAATGTTCCGGCGCCATCACCACTTCGCGCTCCATCAGGCGCCCGGCAGAGTGTTCGGGGTAGGACATCGACTTTTCGACAGCCGCGCGGCCCGCCACGTCCAGCGCCCCAAGGATCGCTTCTTGCTGCGGCGCGTCCAGGTCTTCGAGGATGTCCACGACATCGTCCGACTCCAGCTCTCGCATCGCTTCGGCAAGCTGGGCCCGGGGCAGGCTTTCGATCAGTTCTTCGCGCAGGCCCTCGTCCAGTTCGGACAGAAGGTCGCCGTCCACAAGGTCGGGCAGCAAGGCCAGAAGGTCGCGCCGTTCGGACGGGCTGATCTGCTCCAACAGGTCGGCGGCGTCGGCGGGGTGCAGGGGCGCCACGAGCGTGCGGGCACGGGGGGCATCGCCCGCCTCGACCGCCCCGAGAATCGCGGCGACCCGGCGGGCATCCAGGTCGCTGTCCAGGTTCTGTGCCGCGTTGTCGGTCATGACGCCCCCGGGAGCCGTTGAGCCAACCTTAGCGAAGGCGATTGCCGGGCAGAAGGGGCCGGGCGCGGAAAACCGGTTTCCCCCGGGACGGTTCGGGATTTAGGTTGGGGCAAAGCGCGTGGAGCAAATGATGGCGGATCTACTTCTGGGGCAGGTGCTGAGCTTTGTGGGCGATCCCTTTGCCGAGGGACCGGGCGCGGCGCGGCATCTGGCGCGCGGCGGGGTGCTGGTAGACGCCGGCGTGATCCGCGCGGTGGGCGAGGCTGCGGACTTGCGGGCGGCGCATCCGGGGGCGCGGGCGGTGGATTACGGCGCCGCCCTGATCGCGCCGGGGTTCATTGATGCGCATGTCCATTATCCGCAGACCGCGATCATCGCGAGCTGGGGCAAGCGGCTGATCGACTGGCTGAACCTGTACACATTCCCCGAGGAAATGCGGTTCGGCGATCCCGCCTATGCGGCGGAGGTCGCGGCGCGGTATCTGGATCTGGCCGTGGCGCATGGGACGACCTCGATGTGCAGTTATGCGACGATCCATCCGGGGTCGGTGGACGCGTTTTTCGAGGCGGCGCAAGCGCGGGGGATGCGGGCGTTTGCCGGCAAGACCTGCATGGACCGGAACGCGCCGGAGGGTCTGCAAGACACCGCGCAGTCGGCCTATGACGACAGCAAGGCGCTGCTGGAGCGGTGGCATGGGGTGGGGCGATTGTCCTATGTGGTGACGCCGCGGTTCTCGCCGACCTCATCACGGGAGCAATTGGCGGCGCTGGGGGCTTTGTGGCGCGAGCATCCGGAGTGCCTGATGCAGACCCACCTGAGCGAGCAGCTGGACGAGATCGCCTGGGTTCGGGGCCTGTTCCCCGAGGCGCGGGATTATCTGGACACCTATGAGGCGGCGGGGCTGCTGGGGCCGGGCGGGGTTTACGGGCACGCGATCCATCTGGAGCCGCGCGAGAAGGACCGGCTGGCGGAGGTGGGGGCATCGGTGGTGCATTGTCCGACGTCGAACACGTTCATCGGGTCGGGGCTGTTCGACATGGCCTTGCAAGCGCGGATGCGGGTGGGGCTGGCGACGGATACTGGCGGGGGGAGCAGCTTTTCCATGCTGCGGACGATGGCGGCGGCCTATGAGGTGGCGCAGTTGCGCGGGCAGGCTTTGCATCCGGCGCAACTGATGTGGCTGGCGACGGTGGGCTCGGCGCGGGCTTTGCGGGTGGAGGACCGGGTGGGGAATATCGGCGTGGGGATGGAGGCGGATCTGGTGGTGCTGGATTTGGCCTCAACGCCAGCGATTGAGCAGGCGGTGCGGCGGGCCGGGGATGTGTGGGCGGCGGTGTTTCCGACGATCATGCTGGGGGATGATCGGGCGGTTCGGGCGGTGTGGTCGGGGGGGCGGTGTTTGAAGGGGTAAGGCGTGCAATCGGGATTGTTGCACGCGTGCAACCTTGCGTAAGCAATTGATATTATGTGATTTCGTAAATTTCGTTCATTTTCGATTAACCAAGAATAGGGTGAAATCGGGTGGATGGGTGGATCACCCATCCTACGGGTGCCCATTCCACCAATTCAACACCCGCAGCGCCTTCAGGGTGATCCAGCGCGAGGGCTCGCGAGTGATACGAGGACCGATGCGAGCCGTTGCAGCGCTCGCAGTTCCAGCCACCGTCGGGCTGGCGTTCGGTGAGCAGGCGGGTGGCAAGGGCGGACATGTCCACGCCAAAATAGCAGCCGTCGGCGAGGGTGCGGCCGTTGATGCAGTCCTCGGTTTCGCCCTGCCAGAAGGGTTGGTCGCCCTGTTCCCAAAGCGAGGTCCGGCCGATGGCTTGGGTCATGGCGCGGGCATGGGGGGAGGCGGGAGGCAGGCCGAATTCACGAAGTTGGGTCAGGATGTGGGAGGTGGCGGTCCAGGGTTGGCCTTCTGCTGCCCAGTCGGCACTTGTCAATCCCTTGGGCCAGAAGGCGGCACCGGTCCATTGGCCGTCGGGGTCCTGGTTGGACAGCAAAGCCGCGCCCCAGCCTTCGGTTTCCACGCGGGCGCGGGAGGCGGCCCAGGTGGTTTGTGGGGGGCGTGCAGGAGGCCGCGTTGGGCCTGCCAGCGGAGGGCGGGGCCCCAGTCTTGGAGCCAGCCCAGGACGTTTGGCATCGGGCGCGCGCTTTGTTGGCCTGGCACAGGGGGCGCTGCCCCCTGACCCCCGGGAATATTTGCAGAAGATGATTGGGGAAGGAAGGGGTCTAGTCTTGCAGGCCGAGGTCCCAGCCGTCGGGGTAGAAGTCATGGTTGAGGGCGATTTCGGTGGCGGCGCGTTCCTCGGCCCAGATCGCGTCGGGGGTCACGGGCATCGGGCCTTTGGTGGCGACCAGCAGTTCATCATCGCGGCTGATGCGGAAGCCTTTGGCTTTCAGCGCCTTTTCCAGCGGGGCGTAATCGGCGCCTTCGTCTTCGGGGAAGAACAGGAAGTCGATGTCGGCGCGTTCGGGCAAGGTCTCGCCCTTGGGCAGGTCCTTGAACGTGTCGAAGGTTTCGCGGCGCTGGGTTTCGAAATCATGGGCCATGGCGTGGGACTATCAGGACTGAAGGCGACGGGCCAGACGGTTCTGACGCTCGATCACGGTCGGCAGGTCGATGGTCAGCATCTGGCCCTGCCCGACGATCTGCCGGCCCTCGACGAACAGATCGCGCACGCGAGTGGGGCCGGCGAGCAGCAGAGCCGCAGGATCCCAGGAGCCGGCGCTGTCGATTTGCGTGACGTCCCAAAGGGCGAGGTCGGCGCGTTTGCCGGGCGCGATCTGGCCGCAGTCGGGACGGTTCAGCACCTCGGCGCCGCCACGGGTGGCGAGGCGCAGGGCTTCGCGGGCGCTCATGGCATCGGCGCCTTTGGTCACGCGCTGAAGAAGCATGGCCTGGCGCGCCTCGGCGATCAGGTTGCCGGCGTCGTTGGAGGCGGAGCCATCGACGCCGAGGCCGACTTTCACGCCGGCATCACGCAGGGCACGGACCGGGGCGATGCCGGAACCGAGGCGGCAGTTGGAGCAGGGGCAATGCGCGATGCCGGTTTGGGTGCGGGCGAACAGCGCGATTTCGGGAGGGTCGAGTTTGACGCAATGCGCGTGCCAGACATCGGGGCCGGTCCAGCCGAGATCCTCGATATACTGGCCGGGGCGGCAGCCGAAACGCGCATGCAGATGGGCGATGTCTTCGTCGTTTTCGGCCAAATGGGTGTGCAGCATGACCTTCTTGTCGCGGGCCAGAACGGCGGTGTCGCGCATCAGGTCGCGGGTGACCGAGAACGGGGAGCAGGGGGCAAGGCCGATGCGGACCATGGCGCCTTCGGAGGCGTCGTGATGGGCGTCGATGACGCGGATCATGTCGTTCAGGATGGAAGGCTCGGATTCCACCAGGCTGTCGGGGGGCAGGCCGCCTTTGGTCTCGCCGATG
>JANLQT010000777.1:0-6992 GCA_031368035.1 Rhodobacterales bacterium
CCGCATGCAGGCATAGCCGTGCCCGGCCACATAGGGATGCATCATCTCATCCCGCGGCAAGGTGCCGTCGCGCTTGCGATAGGGGATGTATTCCAGCACCGCCGGCACCGGCCGCCCGTCCGCCGGGCGCCAGATCCGCGCCGACAGGCGGCAGCCATCCCGCAGCACGATCCCCTCGTCCGGAACTTCAAGGACGTCATGCGGAAACTCTACGCGAACCGACATGTCTGCCCTCCTGCACCCCGCGCATGAGGCGCAGGAATTGCCGCCGCCCCCGGTATTTTTGCGCCGCTTTCCGGCCAGATTGCGACACGCCGTGCACCGGCGATCAATTCCGCCCTTGCCCTCGCGGCCCCGCCGCGCGACCCATGGTGGGCACGCAATTCCTGCACGGATCATCGCCATGACCAGCCGCCCCAATATCCTGATCCTGATGGTCGATCAGCTGACCGGCACGCTGTTCGAAGACGGCCCCGCCGCCTTCCTGCACACGCCGAACCTGCGCCGTCTGGCCGCGCACTCGGTGCGCTTTTCGAACGCCTACACCGCCTCGCCGCTGTGCGCCCCGGCCCGCGCCGCCTTCATGACCGGTTGTTTGCCGCGCCGCACCCGGGTCTATGACAATGCCGCCGAATTTGCCGCCGACATGCCGACCTATGCGCACCACTTGCGCCGCGCCGGCTATCAGACCGCGCTGTCCGGCAAGATGCATTTCGTCGGACCCGACCAGATGCACGGGTTCGAGCAACGCCTGACCACCGACATCTACCCTGCCGATTTCGGCTGGACCCCCGACTACCGCAAACCCGGGGAACGGATCGATTGGTGGTATCACAACCTTGGCTCTGTGACCGGCGCCGGGGTTGCAGAAACCACCAACCAGCTGGAATACGACGACGACGCCTGCCATCAGGCCAAGCAGAAACTGTACGACCTCGCCCGGGGCCAAGACCCAAGGCCGTGGTGCCTGACCGTCAGCTTTTCCCACCCGCATGACCCGTTCGTCGCCCGCCGCAAATACTGGGACCTGTACGACGGCATCCCCGAACTGGACCCGCCCGAGGCGCTGACCCGCGATCAGATGGACCCCCATTCGCAGCGCCTGATGGACGCCTGCGATGCCTCCGCCACCGAGGTCACCCCCCAGCAGATCCGCCGCGCCCGGCAGGGCTATTTCGCCAATATCTCTTATGTCGATGATCTGATCGGCCAGGTGTTCGAGGTGCTGGAGGCGACGCAGCAGGACCCGATCATCGTCTTCACCTCGGACCATGGCGAAATGCTGGGGGAACGGGGATTGTGGTTCAAGATGAACTTCTTTGAACCCTCGGCCCGGGTGCCGCTGATGATGTCCGCGCCGGGCCTGACGCCGCAGCGGATCGACGCGGCGGTGTCCACAATCGACGTGGCGCCAACACTCTGCGATCTGGCCGGCATTCCTATGGCCGATGTGACGCCGTGGACCGACGGGCTCAGCCTGGTCCCCCTGATGCAGGGCGAGGATCGCCTGTCGCCCGTCGCGATGGAATATGCCGCCGAGGGCACGATCACCCCCATGGTCGCCCTGCGCCTTGGCGCCTGGAAATACATCCGCTGCGCCGCCGACCCGGACCAGCTTTACGACCTCGCCCATGATCCCGGCGAACGGATCAACCTCGCCGCCGATCCCCGCGCTGCGGAGGTGCTGGCGCATTTCCAACTGATGGCGGACGACCGCTGGGACCTGACCGCTTATGACGCCGAGGTGCGCGCCAGCCAGGCCCGCCGCTGGGTGGTGTACGAAGCTTTGCGCGGCGGCAGCTATACCCCGTGGGATTTCCAGCCCTTCCGTGCGGCATCAGACCGCTACATGCGCAACCATATGGACCTGAACGTGCTGGAAGAGCAGAAGAGGTTCCCCAAACCGTAGGATGGGTGTTGCGCCCATCATTTCCCCAACGCCCGTCACATTATGGGCTCTTCACCCATCCTACCGCGCATCCTACCGCGCATCGCCCAAAATCATCTCCGCGCCCCTCCACCCCACCATGATCGACGGCGCATTGGTGTTGCCCGCGATCAGGTTCGGAAACGCCGAGGCGTCAAAAACCCGCAGCCCCGCGATCCCATGCACCCGGCCCCGCGCATCGCAAACCGAGGTCGCCGGGTCATCCCCCATCCGCGCCGTGCAACTGGGATGATACACCGTGCCGGACCGGCGCCGGAAGTCCTGGGTCACGGCTTCGTCGGTCGCCACCTCTGGCCCCGGACGCAGTTCGCGCCTGGTCAGCGCCGCAAACGCCGGCTGCGCCGCAATCTTGCGCAGGAATTTCACTGCCGCCAGCATCTCGGCCACGTCGTGATCGGTGGCGTAAGCATTGGCGGTGATCGAAGGATGCGCCAGCGGGTCCGGCGAGATGATCTTCAGCCAGCCCCGGCTGGTCGGGCGGCAATTCGACAGGCCCAGCGACAGGCCCGAAAACGGGTCCGGCGTCAGCAGGGGCCGCTCTCCGGCGCGCGGGATCAGGGTCGAGAACGCCTGCATGTAAAGCTGCATGTTGGGCCGGTCCAACTCGGGCGAGGTGCGGAAGAACCCGCCGCCATGGTTGATCGACTTCGCCAGCGGCCCGCCCCGCGTCAGCAGATACTGCGCGCCGACGAACAGCTTGCCCCACCAGGGCCGCAGGATGTCGTTATAGGTCGGGACGTTCATCTCCCAGGTATAGTTGACGCCGTGATGGTCCGAGTAGTGCGATCCCACGTTCGCATTGTCCTGCACTACCGCAATCCCCATGTCTTGCAGCAACGCCCCCGGCCCGATCCCCGACAGTTGCAACAGTTGCGGCGAATTGATCGCCCCGCCCGACAGGATCACCTCACCCTTCGCCTTCAGCACGACCTTCCGGCCGTCCTTCAGATATTCCACCCCCACCGCGCGGCGCCCCTCCATCAGCACGCGCAGCACTTGAGCGCCGGTCACCACCGTCAGGTTCTTCCGCTTCATCGCCGGATGCAGGAACGCCCGCGCCGTGGAATTGCGCCGCCCACCCTTGATCGTCATCTGGTAAACCCCGGCGCCTTCCTGTTCGGCCCCATTGAAATCGCGGTTATACGGCAGCCCCGCCTGCCCGGCGGCCTTGATGTAATCCTCGACGATCCAGTGCAGCCCCTTGCGGTTTTCGCTGATGAACAACGGACCGCCGGTGCCGCGCCAGCCATCGCCCCCCGCCTCGTTGTCCTCCAGCGCGCGGTAGGCGTCCCTGACGGCATCCCAGCCCCAGCCGGTCGCCACTTGCCCCCATTCCTCGTAATCCGCCCGATGCCCCCGGATCCAGACCATCGCGTTGATCGAGGACGATCCGCCAAGGATCTTCCCGCGCGGAATGTGATCGACCCCGCCCGCCAGCCCCGGATCGGCTTCGGCCGTGTACAGCCAGTTCACCGCCGGATCGTAGAACAACTTGCCATAGCCCAGCGGCATCTGAACGAAAAAGCGCCGGTCGGTGCCCCCCGCCTCCAGCACCGTCACCCGGTGCTTGCCGTTCTCGCTCAACCGCGCCGCCAGCACACAGCCCGCGCTGCCCGCGCCCACGATGATATAGTCGGTTTCGTCCATCACTTCCCCCAAGACCGGCCCAAATTAGCGAAGCCGGTCCCGAAAGATGGACGATCCGCGACAGAACAGGTCGGGTTTGACCAATGGCGCCCAGGCAACGGCCCCCTGACGGCAATGCGGCAGGGGGCCCGATCGCTTACATCGCGTAACGCAGCACCGCCGCCAGATGCGCGCCGTCGGGAATGTCGGCCTTGCGCACCGACAGAATGCGCGCGCCCGATTTCATCGCGCGGCGGGCAATCTCGTCCACCACGCCATAGGTATCGAACCCGGCCTTGTCCGAGAAGGTCACCGCGCCATCCGCATCGGCAACGGTCCCCAGCACGGTCTCGCCCATATCCACCAGCAGCGTATCGATCGCCCCGAACGTTGCCGCCCGCGCCGCTTGCGCGATATCCACCGTGGCCCGCCCCTGCGACTTGCGCTCTTCAAACACCGCGCGCACGCCAGCGACCTCACCCTCATAGACCTTGTCCAGGATCACCCGCGCGGCCTTGGCCAGCACATGATCCGGGGTGTGATCGGCCGAGCCCGGGATAACCTCGGCCACGGTATAGGCATAGCTGCTGACCGACCGATAGACCGAGGCGA
Source organism: Rhodobacterales bacterium (assembly GCA_031368035.1). Taxonomy (GTDB): domain Bacteria; phylum Pseudomonadota; class Alphaproteobacteria; order Rhodobacterales; family Rhodobacteraceae; genus Stagnihabitans. The sequence continues at coordinate 4,187 of JANLQT010000777.1, forward strand.
GCGGTTCCGCCGCCGCGATGATCAGCGGGCGTTCATGCCCTGACAGCACGGGGCGCAGCGCGTCGTCGATGCTGCGGCAATAGCGGATTTGGAGCGCGCCGTCATCGGCGGACTGGCCGCTGGTCATCGGGCCGGACCGTTCGGTATGCCCGCGCTTGCCCAAGGCATCCGCCATGTCTTTCGGCAGGCCGGACACCGGCACGCTATGCGGCGGCATGTCGGCAAACACCTCGATCAGCCGCACCGTCCCCATGCTGACCGCCAGCACATAGGCGTCATGCGGGAAGGTCACGGCGCGCAGCAAAGGCTTGATGTGGAACCGGTCCGACACCTCGACCATGCTCTCCAATTTGCTGGGCAGGCGGAAGGTCTGCACGCTGCCCGCCGTCGCAAAGATCGCCAGCGAATTGGCCTGATAGGCCCAGAACGCATCATCGGCCGCGACCTCCTCGACCCCGGCCTCGATGGCGGCGATGTCACGCTTGGGCGTGCCCGCCGCCGCCAGTTGATGCGCCGCCTCTTTCAGCAGGTTCTTGAGTTCAATGCGGCCCAGCTTGCCCGCCTCGGTCAAAGGCGTGGTCGCCACATACAGCGAGACGCAGGGCCCGCCCCGCATGTCGGCGAGTTTCAGGATTTCCGCGCGGGTGGGCAAGTCGATATGCAGCATAAAGGTTCCTCCAAAAATACAGGTCCGGGGTCTGCTGAGATCTTGCGATGCAAGACCTGCCAAAGTCAGCGGCTTGCAGCAGCAAATGGCGCTGCGGGGCCAAAGAACAAGCCTAAAATGCAGAGGTTACCGGTTTTCAGCGGTTTATCCCCGGTCGCGCCAAGCGCCAGGTTCATGCCGATTTTCCGCATGTTTTCGGCAGACCCAAGCGGCTTAACGCGGCCGGGCGAACTGTGGGGCCGCATCGTCGCCCAAGGGAACCGAGCTGTGCTGATGCAGCACCTGCCAGCCTGCAGCCGCCCTCCGCAGCCCCCAGGTCAGCCGGTTGTCCATGCCGCGCAGCTCCTCTCCTGCAGGCGAGACCGCGGCAAAGCGGACAAAGGCCTCCACCAGCGCCAGATCGCCGTCCTGCGTCACGCGAATGTCGCTGAACGTCACCCGGTCGCGGTCGGCCGCCAGCCCGCCAAACCAGTTGTGGACCGACAGGCGCAGCGCCGGCAGCCCGTCCTGCACCCAATCGCCCCACATGTCGAAGCCGCGAAACTCAGGAGCGTAGATCGACAGAAGCGCCTCGATGTCCTTGGTCCAGACGGCATCGCGGTAACGGTCAAGCAACGTCAGAATCGGATCCATCGGACACCTTGGATGACGGGGGATTTACCTATCCTACCGGCTGTGCAACCCGCGTGCAAAACTTAACCCCGGGTTAACTGCACAGTATGTTACCATTTATAATCAATGGCTTGTGCATTGTTGCACGCGTGCAACCTTACTTGCCCTTCCACACCGGATCGCGCTTTTCGGCAAAGGCTTTCGCCCCTTCCAACTGATCCTCGCTGGAATAAAGCCGGTCCACGGTCGGCATCAGCCGCTTGGACACCCGGTTCAGCGCATCCTGAAACCGCATGTTTTCAGCCTCGCGCACGACCTCCTTGATCGCCGCATAAACCAGAGGCGGCCCCGACTCCAAAACCCGCGCCAGATCCCAGGCCTTGCCCAGCAGCGCCTCGTTCGAGCAAACCTCTTTCACGATCCCCCAGCGCAGCGCCTCCTCGGCATCGAACCAGCGCCCGGTCAGCAGCAAGTCCATCGCCACATGATAAGGGATCCGCTTGGGCAGCTTGATCGAGGCCGCATCCGCCACCGTCCCCGACCGGATTTCCGGCAAGGCAAAGGTCGCCGTCTGCGAACACAAGATCAGGTCCGCCGAAAGCGCCAGCTCCAGCCCGCCGCCGCAGCAAATCCCCTGCACCGCCGCAATCACCGGCTTGTTCAGGTTCGGCAATTCCTGCAACCCCCCGAACCCGCCCACGCCATAATCCCCGTCCACCGCGTCGCCCTCGGCAGCCGCCTTCAAATCCCAGCCCGGGCAGAAGAACTTCTCTCCCGCCGCCCGCAGGATACAGACCCGCAAGCTGTCATCGTCCCGGAACGCCCGGAAGGTCAGCCCCATCACCCGGCTGGTCTTCAGGCTGATCGCATTGGCCTTGGGCGCGTCCAGCGTCACCTCCAGAATGGCGCCCTCGCGCCGGGTCTTGATCGGGCCTTCGCTCGTCATCTGCATCGCCATGTCATGCTCTCCGGATCAAGGCATCCACCGCGACGGCACCTGCCGCACGCGCGAGGATCGGGTTGATTTCAATTTCTTCAAGGCTCGGATCCGCCACCATCAGCGCCCCCAGCCGAACCGCCACATCTGCCACCGCCGCCAGGTCCGCCTTGGCCCGGCCGCGATAGCCGTCCAGCAGCGGATACAGCCGCAACCGCGCCATCGCCCCCAGGATTTCGCCCGCCGTCACCGGAAGCACCAGCGTCACCGTATCGGCCAGAACCTCGGCCGTCACGCCGCCCATCCCCAGCGTCAGCGTGACGCCATAAACCGGATCACGCCGCAGCCCCAACAGAATTTCCGCGACAGCCCCGGCGACCATCTCCTCGACCAGATAGCCCGAAGCGCCCGGCATTTCCGCCTGCCCCTCCAGCGAGGTCAGCCCCAACCGCACCGCCCCGGCTTCCGTCTTGTGCGCGAACCCCAGCCCCTTCAAAGCGTAGGGTGCGCTTAACCCCGCCGCCCCCACCGCAACCTCGGCAATCGTCGCCCCCGTCACCGCCCGCGGCACCGGCACCCCAGCCTCCGCC
>JANLQT010000023.1:0-1896 GCA_031368035.1 Rhodobacterales bacterium
CCCGACGCTGAGGGCCCAGTCGGTTGCCGTGCCGCGCGACCCGTCTTCGGCGGCGTTTCCGGTCTGCGCGGCGCTGATCGTGGAGGGGTCGGACATCATGGTGCCGGGCGTCAGCCAGAACCTGACGCGCAACGGGCTGTACATCACGCTGGTCGAGATGGGGGCCGAGATCGAATTTCAGAGCCCTCGGACAGAGGGCGGCGAGCCGGTGGCCGATCTGCGGGTGCGGTTCTCGGGCAACATGACGGGCGTCGAGGTGCCGCCCGGGAGGGCGCCGTCGATGATCGACGAATATCCGATCCTGTCGGTGGTCGCGGCGTTTGCCAGCGGCAAGACGGTGATGCGCGGTGTGAAAGAGCTGCGGGTCAAGGAAAGCGACCGGATCGACGCGATGGCGCGCGGGCTGGAGGCATGCGGCGTGACGGTCGAAGAGGACGAGGACACGCTGATCGTCCACGGCCTTGGCGCGGGCGGCATGCCGGGCGGGGCGGTGGCGGCGACGCATCTGGATCACCGGATCGCCATGTCGTTTCTGGTGGCCGGGATGGCGTCTAAAAGGCCGATCGGGGTGGACGATGCCTCGCCCATCGTCACCTCGTTCCCGATTTTCGAAGGGCTGATGACAGGCTTGGGCGCCAGTCTGCGGCGGGGCAACCTGTAAGCGGCGGCTTGACCGGGACCATGGCCGCCGCCATGTTGGCGCCGCGCTTTGGGGCGAGCATCTTGGGGCCAGCAGCTTGGAGGATGTCATGCGGCTTGTGAACTGGCTTTTGCCGCTGGCGGCGGCGGCGAGCTATCTGGCGCTGATCCTTGTGCTTTCGCCGCTTCTGTCGGCCGAGACGGCGGGGATGGTGCCGTTTGATCTGCGGCTTTTGGGCTATTCGGCTGAGGAGGCGCATGCCTATCTGGGCGCGATGACACCGGCGGGACAAGCGCTGTATCTGGGCCCGATCCGGCTGAACGATACGATCTTTCCTGTCCTTCTGATGCTGACGCTGTGCCTGCCGCTGCGCCGCTGGCACTGGGCCTTCTCGCTGCCCGCATTGGCGTATGGCGTGCTTGATCTGGCCGAGAACTGGGCAATCGCGCGGCTGATCCGGACCGGGGCCCAAGTGGATGCCGACAGCGTGGCGCTGGCTTCGGCCCTGACAATGGCCAAATTCGCGGCGGTGGCGGTGGCGCTGGGGCTGGCAGTGGCGGGGCTGGTCAGCCTGTGGCGCGCGCGCAAGGCAGGATAAGCGGGGCGGCCGGTACCTGGGACGACGTGTTCAATGCGGCAGCGCCCGAGGTTGCCGCGCTTGCCAGGTCCGTGCGCGCGCTGATCCTGCGCCTGCACCCCGAATGCGTCGAAGTGGCCCGCCCCGGTGACCGCGCGGTCAGTTTCGGGCATGGGCCGGCGAAGATGAAAGAGGCCTATGCCTATCTGATGCCGCAGGTGAGCTGGCTGAACCTTGGCTTTTACCACGGCACCGGTCTGCCCGATCCGGCCTCGCGGCTGGAGGGCACGGGCAAGGCGTTTCGGCATGTCAAGCTGCGCCGGGCGGGTGATCTTTCCCCCGCGGTAGAAGCCCTGCTGCGGGCTGCGATTTCGGAACAGGCGCGGCGGTTGGGGCTTTAGAACTTGATGAGGCTGGAGGAAAACCAGCGGCGCGCCACGACGACCGCGCGCGCAAAAACGATTTCTTCGAAGAAATCGCACCGGAGTTTTCAAAAACTCCGTGGTGCCGCTGCGGGCTGGTGCGGTGATTGTTTGAAGGCGCGGCATGCTTTGGGCGGCGGCACCCGATGGCCTACGAATTTCCTGCGAAAATTCCGGCCACACCCTGGGCGCAGCGCTGGGGGTCGGGCTGATTTTTCGAAGAAAAATCGTGGCCTTCGCCGGGCGCCCCCTTTCCA
>JANLQT010000027.1:0-6865 GCA_031368035.1 Rhodobacterales bacterium
AAGCGGCCCGACCGAGCGGGTCATGGCCCAGCCGGAACAGGCCTACACACGCGAGTTGATGGGATATGGGCGAAGATGACAAACCAGCCGGTGCAGGTGTGGACCTTCTGACCCGTCGCCCTGCCGCGCGGCCCCCAACCCGGCGCGGCTCCCGCCCCGCACACGCTGCAGCGCAGCTTCAGCCTATGGCCCCCGGTTTGCGCCTGTGGGTGGCGCAGATCGCCGAAGGCCCGGTCGCCATCGAAACCATCCGGGATACGGCCAGGCCCGCGCTTCCGCCCGGCACAGCCCACGAGAGGGACACGTTCCCGGCGCGCGCCCGTGTCGGCCAAGACCCACATGGCGATGCAGCGCGAGCGTGCTGCCTCGGCCGCCTCTGCACGACAGGGCAGCGGCCCTGACACCAGAACGGCGCGACACGGGGATCGGACCGGAGAAGGCTTCGGACGACCGGGGCCGTGTGCCGCAAAGAAGCAAGTCGCCGCTGGAAGATCGGTTTTCCGGCGGCCCAGACTGGCGAAGAGGTCAGTACCCGCCTTTGCCGGCCGGCTTGTTCACGATCAGCGTCACGACGGCGAAGGCCGCGCCCGCCACCACCATCGACGGCAGCGAGGCGGTCAGGAACTCATAGGGTGAACGGCTGACATAGGTGATCGGGTTCAGGAGATAGAGGTAGGTCCCGACCCCGGCCGCCATGCCGATAATCGAGGCCGGGTTGAAGCCGCCCCAATAGGCATAGGTGCTGCCCGGGCCAGCTTCAAACAGGCCGCGCACCTCTACCCGCCGCCCGCGCAGCAGATAGTAGTCGGTGATCTGGATGCCGCAAAGCGGCGCGAAGCCAAGGCCGATGAAGGCGAGGAACGTGCCGAAATTGGCAAAGAACAGATCCGGGATGAACAGCCCCACCACGCCCACCGGCAGGATCGAGATCAACAGCAGGGCCGGCCAGTGCAGATGTTGCAGCGCCGGGAAATGGCGCAGGCCGATGGACGACGAATAGACCCCCGCCACCGCCGTTCCAAGGTTGGCGGCGGCCACGAAGATCAGGGCGATGATGCCATAGACCGGCCCGCCGATGGCGCGCATCCATTCGGACGGGTCAGAGACTTGCAGCACCAGAATGCTCGCGATGCCGATGGCCGACAGGATCGGCACCGGCGCGCCCATGCCCGCCATGATGGGCAGGGCCGCCGTACGCCCGTTCGGTGCCATGCGGACCATCGCCCCGATATAGGGCCACCAGGACAGCAGCGACACGATGCCGATTTCCACCCCGGTGGTATAGTTCCACAAGGGCTCGCTCGCGGCATAGGCCGGGACGGCGGCCTGCAGTTCGTCCCAGCGCTGGGTCACGAGGATGTACAGCATCCACATGCCGATGAAGACATGCGCAACGAGGATCTTGGCAACGCGGTCCACCCCCGCCGAACCTTTGAGCAGGAACAGGAACACCAGCGCCGAGGCCAGCAGCACCGTGGCGGACACCAGCATCCCGCCCGAGTTCTCGCCAATCACGCCCAGGGCGCGCAGCAGTTGGGTGGTGGATTTGGCAAAGAAGATCAGGAGAAGCGAGTTCCAGCCGACGATCGACACGAACTGCATGGCCGCCGGGATGACCCAGCCCCGCGAGCCGAACTGTGGCTTTGAGGACGCGATGGAATCGACGCCAAAGCGCATGGCGACGGGCACCGCCGCCAAGGCTACGATCAGCATGCCGATCATGCTGCCCGCGAACAGGGCGGCAAAACCCGAGCGGAAGTTCAGGTAATAACCAACATATTCTCCGATGATATAGCACCAGGTCGCGGCAGCCGCCGTGGCCAGCGAAATGCCCAGCTTCCAGCCGCCCCAGGTGCGTTCGGATGGCAGAAGGGGCCAGGCGCTTTTATCGGCCTCGATCAGGATGGTTTCGGTGACGTCGCTCATGGTCCTACCTCCCAAGCCAAAGCGCGACGACGGGCAGGACAACGCCAAGGCCGATCAGGATGATCCAGGCCGTGCCGTCATAATCCTCGCCCTGATTTTCCGGCTTTTCCAGCAGCGCCACGCGCCGCTCCAGTTCCGGATGCAGTTCCTTGGGTGCCATGTCATTCCCTCCCGTTGTTTGTCGCTTGCTGCGCCCTTCTTTCAGTCCCCGGGCGCAGGGGGCAAATTCAGCCTTTCAGCCTTTCAGCCTTTCAGCCTTTCAGCCTTTCCCCTTTCGGGTCGTACCACGGGCGCAATTGCGCCTGCACGGCATGACGCTGCCATGCGATTTCGACTTGCCAGTCACCCGTGGCCAGCCAGTCCGGCGTCACGCCGCCGTCGCAGCTTGCATAGCCCAGCCCAAGGGAGCCTTCGGTCCGGTGCCCCCAAGCCCCAGAGGTGACAGAGCCGACGATCACCCCATCGCGCAGGATCGGTTCGTTGTGATACATCATGGGCGCGTCCGGGCCGGTGTTGACCAGCCGAAGCTGCACCAGACGCCGGGCGATCGGACCTGCCGCTTGCTGCACCAGAAGCGCCTCGCGGCCGATGAACCCGCCCGGCTTGTTCATCGCAACGGCAAAGCCCAGACCTGCCTGCAACGGCGTGTCCTCCTCGCCGATATCATGGCCCCAGTGGCGATAGCCCTTTTCCAGGCGCAGGGAATTGATGGCGAAATAGCCACCCATCTTCAGCCCCAGATCCGCCCCCGCTTGCGCGATCTGGTCAAAGACATGGGTCGCAAACTCGGCTTGCATATACAGCTCGTACCCCTGCTCGCCCACATAGGTCAGGCGGCTGGCGCGGACGCGGGCATAGCCAAGGTCGATCTCCTGACTGGTGCCAAACGGGAAGGCGGCATCCGAAAAGTCCGCCGGGGAAATCTTGCCCAGCAGTGCCCGCGCCTTTGGCCCCATCAATGCCAGCATCGGCAGGCCCGAGGTCACGTCCTGCACAAAGGCATGCGCATCCGCCGGGATTTGTCGCTTGAGCCAGGCCCGGTCGCGGCGCTGGGACACCGCGATGGTGACCACCAGAAAGGCCGTTTCCGACAGCCGCGTTACCGTGACATCGGCCTCGATGCCGCCCGCCTCGTTCAGCCACTGGGTATAAACGACACGGCCCACCCGCACATCAATGTCATTGGCGCAGATCTGGTTCAGCACCTGCAGCGCGTCCCGGCCCTCGACCTGATATTTCACAAAGCAGGAATGATCGAACAGCGTGACATGCTCGGCGGTGTTGCGACATTCAGCGCCGCAGGCGTCAAACCAGCTTTGCCGCCCATAGGAATAGCCGATCTCGGGACGGGTCCCGGGCGCGCCGAAAAAGCCCGGACGCTCCCATCCCGCAGCCTCGGTCATGCAGGCGCCCAGAGCCAGAAGCCGGTCATGAAACGGGCTGCGGCGCACATCGCGGGCGGTGGTGAACTGGCGGTTGGGCCAGTGCATGTCAAACAGAAGGCCCAGCGTTTCGGTGGTGCGATCTTCCAGATACCGCCGGTTGCCCTGAAACGCCTGCACCCGGCGCACATCGACATCCATCAATTCCATCGGCGGGCGGCGGTCGCGGATCCAGTCGGCCAGCGCCTTGCCCACCCCGCCCGAGGACAGGATGCCGATGGAGTTGAAGCCGGTGGCACAGAACAGGCCCGGCACTTCGGGCGTCTCGCCCAGCAGATAGCGGTCGTCGGGGGTAAAGCTTTCCGGGCCGTTGAAGAACAATTGCACCCCGGTCGTTTGCAGAACCGGCACCCGGCGCGTTGCGGCGTCCAGATAGGGGGCGATGTGGTCGATATCTTCGGGCAAAGTGCCAAAGGCGAAATTCTCGGGGATGCCCTTCTGGCCCCAGGGCTTGGCATTGGGTTCAAAGAAACCGACCAGCAGCTTGCCCGCGTCTTCCTTGTAATAGGTCCACTCGTCGCCCAGAAACAGCACCGGCAGATTGCGCGGCAAGCCCTCGACGGGTTCGGTGACGATGTAGAAATGCTCGGCTGCGTGCAGCGGCAGGGTTACGCCGATCTTGGCCGCCAGATCGCGCGACCACATGCCGCCGCAGATCACCACGGTTTTCGCGCGGATCGGGCCCTTGTCGGTCATCACCCCGGCAGCCTTGCCGTTCTCGACCAGAATCTGTGTGACGCCCGTGTGGTCCAGCACCCTCGCCCCGCGCATCCGTGCGCCCTTGGCATAGGCCATGGTCACATCCGCGGGGTTGACCTGCCCGTCCTGCGGAAACCAGAAGCCGCCGACGATGCCCTCGGTGCTGATCGGGCTCCAGCGTTCCTTGATCTCGCCGGGGGAGACGGGTTCCACCGGCAGGCCAAATGTCCGCCCCATCGAGGCGCCCCGCGCCAGTTCTTCATAGCGCGCCGCCGTATTGGCCACCCGCAATGAGCCGCGCCGCTGAAAGCCGGTCGCCTGTCCGGTTTCGGCTTCAAGCGTTGCGAAAAGCTCGCCGGTGTATTTGGCGAGTTCCGTCATCCGCCGCGTGGCGCGCAGTTGCGTGACCAGGCCAGCCGCGTGCCATGTCGTGCCGCTGGTCAGTTGCTGGCGTTCACACAGCACCACATCGGTGATGCCGATCCGGGTCAGGTGATAGGCGATGGAACAGCCTGCGATGCCCCCGCCGATGATGACGACTTCGGCGCGGTCTGGAACATGCTCGCCCATCACGACCTCCCTCAGCGCGTGCCCGGAAAGCTTTCGGCGCTGGCATAGGGGAACCACCAGAAATCCTGCCGCTCGGCCTTGGGGTCGATCATCACGAATTTGGTGTTCTGGAACTGCGACAGTCCCTCTGGCCCAAGTTGGCGGCCATTGCCCGACAATTTGCGCCCGCCGAAGGGCAGCGCGTCATTGTCCAGAAGCGGGGCGTTGATCCACAGGATGCCGGACTGAATTTCGCGCACCGCACGGAAGGTCTCATCCGTGTCGCGGGTGTAAAGGTTGGCGCCAAGGCCATAGTCCGAACGGTTGGCCAGTTCGATCGCCTCGTCAAAGCTGTGGACGCGGCAGATCGGCGCCACGGGACCGAAGGATTCGTTCTGCAGGATATCCATGTCAGGCGTCACCTCGGTCAGCACCGTGGGTTCCACGAACCAGCCCTTGTTCAGCCCCGCCGGGCGGCCGCCGCCCGTGGCCACCTTGGCACCTTGACGGCGCGCATTGCTCATCAGCGCCTCGAACCGGTCGCGCTGGCGCAGGGTTGCCATCGGCCCCATGTCCACTTCCGCCAAGCCATTGCCAAGGCGCAGCTTTCTCGCTTCGGCCACCAGAAGCGCCACAAATTCATCATGGATTGCGTCATGCACGTAGAACCGCTCGGCCGAGGTGCAGACCTGCCCGCAATTCAGATAGGCCGCGAAAGCCGCCCCGCGCGCGGCAATGTCCAAAGGCGCCGAGGGCATGACGATGAAAGGATCGTTGCCTGAAGCCTCGATCAGGCAGGGCTTGAAGGTTTCCGCACAGGTCCGCGCCACCGCCTGCCCGACCGGGACCGAGCCGGTATAGGCCACGCCATGGGTCTTGCGGCTGGCCACCAGACGCTGGGCCACGCGCGGGCCGCCGGTGACGCATTGCATCAAACCGTCGGGCAGGCCGGCAAAGACCTCCATGAACTTCAAGGTGGTGATGCTGGTCTGTTCATGCGGCTTCACGATCACCGCATTGCCCGCTGCCAGCGCCGCAGCGGCCTCCCAGCACAGCAGCACCAGGGGATAGTTGAAGGGCAGGATGATGACGACCGTGCCCAAAGGCTCTTTGATCGCGAAGTGGAACTGGCCCGGAACCGTGGCCCCGGCGATGCGGCCCGCGTCATGCCGGGCAAGCTCGGCATAATAGTCCATGGCGGTCGCGCACCAGGATACCTCGTCCAGCGATTCCTTGAAGGGCTTGCCCTCTTCGCGGGTCAGGTATTCCGCGTAAAGCCCCTTGTCGCGACGCATCACCGCAGCGATTTCATGCATCACCACCGCGCGGCTGCGCATGTCGATGGCGTTCCAGACCTTTCCCGCCGTCAGCGCGATGTCGACGCAGGCGTCGACTTCTGCGTCGGTCGCGTCTGCGATCTGGCCGATGCGGTCTTCACTCGCGGGTTCGATGACGTCCAGATGCGTGGCCGCCGTGCTGTCCACATAAGAGCCACCCACAAACAGCTTGCCAGACAGGGTCTGGAAGGTCTTCAAAGTGTTCATCATCGGCGTCCTTGTTGGGTGGTGAATTTTTCACTACACTTGGCATGAAATATTTGCCACATCAAGCTGGATTTGCGCCGTATGCCCCCCGACAGGATACCCGACAGGATACCCGGCATCACGCCCGGTTGACGCCTTCGCCGCTTGCCCGCATATCCGCAGCACACACGATCCGGCGCCGAGACCGAGGACCAAGATGAGTCAGCAAGCCCCCCAGACCCGCACAGGAAAGGCACCGGCCAAATCCCGCAAGGAAGCGGCGGACCTGGATGTGGGTGCAAGGCTGCGGGCGGTGCGGGACCGCGCGGGCCTGTCGCAGCGCGAGTTGGCAAAGAAGTCCGGGGTCACGCATACGACGATCTCGCTGATCGAACAGGAGGCACATGCGCCGTCGCTGGCGTCCTTGCACCGCATCCTTTCGGCCATTCCGATCTCGATCGCGGATTTCTTCGCCCTGCCGACGTCACAGCAGAATGTCCTGTTCAACGATGCCGACGACTTGGCCGTGGTCACGCGCGGCGACGCAGATCTGCGGGTCCTGGCAGCCGAGCGGCGCGACAAGTCCTTGCAGATGTTCATCGAACGCTATCAGCCTGGCGCGGGGACGGGCGATGAGCCGATTTCCCACGACGGCGAGACCGCAGCCGTGGTCTTGCGCGGCACGATCGAAGTGCGCGTCGGCGATGTGACCCGCATCCTGCGGCG
>JANLQT010000036.1:0-6027 GCA_031368035.1 Rhodobacterales bacterium
GCAACCAGGCGTGGTGCAGACGGTGCGAGTTGAAGGCATCAAGGAAGTCGGTTTGCGCCTGGGAATGGCCGAACAGGTGCGGGGTTTCGCGCGGGTGGGGGGCGCCTTCAAGGCGGTCGGGTTCGGGCAGGGTGTCGTCGATCGGGGCACGGGCCATGTCGGATCAATCAAGTCCGGGCAGCGCCGCGCGGACGCGGGCGGCAACCTCGGCCTCGGAGCCGGTGCCGTCGATGACGTGGAAGCGGGCGGGGTTTTGGCCAGCGAGGTTCACGAAGGCGGCGCGGGCTTTAAGTTGCAGGTCCAACCCCATGTCCTCAAAGCGCATTTCAGCGCCGGCGCGGGTCTTGGCGCGCGACAGGCCGAGGGTTGGGTCAATGTCGATCAGCAGCGTCAGGTCAGGTTCCACGCCGATCATCAGCGCGTGCAGGGCATCGACGGTGGCGGACAGGTCTTTGCGGGTCATGCCCTGATAGATGCGCGTCGAATCCGCAAAACGGTCGGTGATGACGACCTCGCCGCGCGCGAGGGCGGGCTGGATGGTGCGTTCCAGATGGTCGCGGCGGGCGGCGGTGAACAGCAGGATCTCGGTTTCGGGCGACCAGCGGTCGGGGTCGCCTTCAAGGACGAGGCGGCGGATTTCCTCGGCCCCCGGAGAGCCGCCGGGTTCGCGCGTCAGGGTGACGGCGCGGCCTGCCCTGCGCAGAGTGTCGGCCAAACGGCGGGCCTGGGTGGATTTGCCCGAGCCGTCGATGCCTTCAAACGAAAGAAACAGCCCCGGACCCAAGGGGCTAGACCCCGCTCAGATAGCGGGCGCTGAGGGCGGACCAGGCGCTGGTCAGGCGCTTCATGAAGCCGCCTTGGGCGACATCGGCCGAGGCGACCAGATCGACGCTGGCATCGGGCATATCGGGGACATGCACCACCAGTTTTCCCAGCACATCGCCCTTTTTGATCGGTGCCTTAATCGGGCCGTTGAACACCGCTTCGGCCTGAAGCTGGTTCGAGGCGAGCGCCGGAAGCAACAAGGTCAGGTCCTTGGCAGGGGTAAGGGCGATCTGATCGGCGCTGCCCAGAAACACCGGGGCGGTGGCGACCTCGGCCCCCGCCTTGGCGACGGTTTTCATCGCGAACTGGCGAAAGGCCCAGTTGGTGATACGCTCGGCTTCTTCGGCACGGTCCTTTTCCGAGGTAAGGCCCGAAAACGCGAACACGATGCGCCGGTCGCCTTGCTTGACGCTGCCGACCATGCCGTAGCCGGCTTCCGTCGTATGGCCGGTTTTCAGGCCGTCGGCGCCAATTCCCAATTCCAGCAAGGGGTTGCGGTTGCGGGAATTGGCTTCCGAACGGTTCTTGTAGTTGTAATCGGTCTTGGCAAAGATCGGATACAGGTCCGGGTAAGTGTCGATGATATGCACCGACAGCATGCCCAGATCGCGCATCGACATGCGCTGCATCGGGTCGGGCCAGCCGCTGGAATTGGCGAAGGTGGATTGCGTCAGGCCAAGGCCCGCGGCGCGTGCGGTCATCTTGGCGGCAAACTCTTTCTCGGTCCCCTCCAGCCCTTCGGCGACCACGGTGCAGGCGTCGTTGCCAGAGTTGACGATCATGCCGTGGATCAATTCTTCCACCGTGGGCCGGTCGCCCTGTTGCAGATACATGGTCGAGCCGCCCGCCGCCGTGTAGCTGACCGCATTGGCCGAAACGCCAAAGGTCGTGTCCATCTGCACGCGGCCATCCTTCAGCGCCTCGAACAGCATCTCGATCGTCATCAGTTTGGACATCGAGGCCGGGGGGACGCCGACGTCGCCCAGTTTGTCCAGAAGGACGGTGCCGGTGGTCATGTCATAGACCCAGGCATGGGTGGCGATGGATTCAAATGCGCGCACGGGCAGGGCGGCGAGAAGCAGCGCGGCGATGAGGGCAAGAAGCTGGGAAAACCGGGGCATGGGGTCCTATTTCCTGACCAGATAGGCGTCGGCAAAACCGGCGGCGCGAACCTTGGCCAGCGTGGCGCTGTCGCCGGAAACGGTGACATACCAGTACTTCTTGCCCTGCGCCTCGCCGGTGTGGATGGTCGAAGCGATGCCGACCTTCTTCAGGATATCGACGGCGCGCTGGGCGTTTGCCTCTACCGAAAAGGTGCCGACCTTGATCGACGCGCTGGGGGCGGCTTTGGCCGGGGTGGCCGGGGGGGGCGCGGCGGGGGCGGGCGCGGCAGTTTCGACCGCCGTCAAAGGGGCGGTGATGATGGCGTCGGTTGCCGGTGCTGCGGTTGGCGTTTCGGCTGGCGTTTCGGCTGGCGTTTCAGCTGCGGGGGTCTTCGCGGGGCTCTTGAAGGCGGCGCTCAGGCCCGCGAAGAAGCCACCCTTTGCCGGTGCGGGTGCAGCCACAACAGCGGCATCGGGGGCGGCCGGCTTTGCAGCGGTCGCGGTCGTCGCTGCTGCGGTCGTGGCTGCTGCGGTGGGCGCTGTTGCGGTGGGCGCTGTTGCGGTGGGTGCGACCGCCGCAGCGGCGGCTTTGCCGTCAATCGCCTTGGCGGCATCGGCGGCGATTGTTTCGGCGGCGACAGTTTCGGCCCCGACGGTTTCGGCCGAAGCCAGCAGAGGCGCCGCGGCGTCGGGTTGTGGCACGGCGGCTTCCTCGCGGCGCAGCGCGGTGACGGTGATCGCGCTGGGGCTGCCGGCCAGGATGCCAAGCGCATCGGCGGCGTCCGAGGAGATTTGCAATTTCGGCCCCGGATTGGCGGCCTCGCGCCGGAACAGCGCGCCGATGACGAATTTGCCATTGGCCGGGTTGCGCATGATGACCCGCTCGGGGTCGGTGGCGTCGGGGGTGGCGACCCAGACCCCGCCCAGCGAGGGCCGGCCGTCCCAAAGCGCATCGCCCGAGGCGGAAAACACATCGGGCGCTTCGACATCGCGGTCGATCAGCTTGACGGTGGTGGGCGCGCCGACGGTGGCATCGAGAATGGGCTGGCCATCTGCCGTCAGCGCGGCGGTGTCCCCCCCGGACCCCGCTTCGCAGGCGGCAAGACTGAGCCCGAGGGCTGCGAGTTGTGCCGTGCACAGAAGGAAGCGCCGCAAATCCTGTCTTGCCATCTTGTCCTCATACCGCTCGATTGCCCGCGCGGTCTGGCGCCGCGCTGATCGTTGTAGATAAAGGAGAGGCCCCGCAAGGCGGCCCCCGCCCGCGCGTATCATACAGAAGGGACGGGCCGGATGGAAAGGCCCACCGCAAGGCCCGGCGGATTGCGCCAAAAGTGGGGCGACGTCCTGCGCCCTGCCGTGGCCGATCAGCGCCATGCCTGTTGACAAGCCGCCACCGGGCATAACCCGAAGTCAAAGAGCTATACGTGCAGAAAAATTCCTGACCTCGCGATTGCGCATCCAAAGTTCAAGCTGGTGCCGGGTTTAAATCGCGAGATTTCATTTGAGTTAGAAAACAGCCCAAGGACCACGCCATGTTCCCAAATGACAAGATCGCCCGCACTGTCCTGCCGATTCCGGATCAGCCTTTCGTTGGTCTGACCACCTATGACGCCAAGGACCCGGACACCCATTACCCCCCGATCCGCGACCTGCGCCCGCCGAAGGGCGCGCCGAACGTGTTGATCGTGCTGATCGACGATACCGGGTTTGGTGCCACCAGCGCCTTCGGTGGGCCATGCCATACGCCGAATTTTGAAAAGCTGGCGGCTGGCGGCATCAAGTACAACCGCTTCCACACCACCGCTGTGTGCTCTCCCACGCGGCAGGCGCTGCTGACCGGGCGCAACCACCATTCCTGCGGCATGGGGTCGATCACGGAACTTGCGACCTCGGCGCCGGGGGCAAGTTCGGTGCTGCCCAACACGATCTCGCGCGGACGCTGAAACTGAACGGCTATTCCACCTCGCAATTTGGCAAATGCCATGAGGTGCCGGTCTGGCAGAACTCGTCCATCGGACCGTTCGATGCCTGGCCCACGGGCGGCGGCGGGTTCGAATATTTCGACGGCTTCATCGGCGGCGAGACCAACCAATGGTATCCCGCGATCTATGACGGCACGACCCCGATCGAGCCGGAAAAGACCCCCGATGAAGGCTATCACTTCACCGAGGACATGACGACCAAGGCGATCAAGTGGATCAGGCAGAAAAAGTCGCTGGCGCCCGACAAGCCGTTCTTCACCTATTTCGCCCCCGGCGCCACGCACGCGCCGCACCATGTCTCGAAGGAATGGGCCGACAAATATGCTGGCAAGTTCGATCAGGGTTGGGACAAGCTGCGGACGGAAACCTTTGCGCGGCAGTTGAAGCTGGGCGTGATCCCGAAGGATTCGGTTCTGACCGAGCGCCACGCCGCGATCCCGGCCTGGGACAGCATCTCTCCGGTGATGCAAAAGGTCATGGCGCGGCAGATGGAGGTTTATGTCGGCTTCAAGGAGCATACCGACCACCATGTCGGACGTCTGGTCGACGGGCTGAAAGACCTTGGCATCCTGGACGACACTTTGATCTATGTGATCTTTGGCGACAACGGCGCTTCGGCGGAAGGCTCGCTGCAGGGTTGCTTCAACGAGATGGCCCCGCTGACCGGGTTCGCCGCGTTGGAGACAGAGGAATTCCTGACCGAACGGCTGGACAAGTTCGGCGGCCCGGATGCCTACAACCACTATGCCGTGGGCTGGGCGCATGCGATGAATACGCCCTATCAATGGACCAAGCAGGTCGCCTCGCATTTTGGCGGCACCCGCAACGGCACCATCGTGCACTGGCCGAACGGCATCAAGGCGAAGGGAGAGCTGCGCAGCCAGTTCCACCATGTGATCGACATCGCGCCGACCCTTCTGGAGGTCGCGGGCCTGCCCCAGCCGGTGTTCGTCAACGGCGTGCCGCAGCGCCCGATCGAAGGCGTCTCGATGGCCTATTCCTTTGACGACGCGACGGCGGGCGAGCGGCACGAGACCCAGTATTTCGAAATGTCCGGCAACCGCGGCATCTATCACAAGGGCTGGACCGCCGTCACCAAGCACCGCACCCCGTGGGAGACCGGCGCGGTGACGCTGCCCCCCTTCGACGACGATGTGTGGGAGCTTTACGACACCAGCACCGACTGGACCCAGTCGAAGAACCTCGCCAAGGAAATGCCGGAAAAGCTGGCGGCCTTGCAGCGCCAATGGCTGATCGAGGCGGTGAAATACAACGTGGTGCCGCTGGACGACCGCTTTGCCGAGCGGGCCAATGCCGACCTTGCCGGCCGGCCGCAACTGATCAAGGGCAACCGGCAATTGCTGTTCGGCGGCATGGGGCGGCTGACCGAAGGGTCCATCGTCAACTACAAGAACAAGTCGCACGCGATCACGGCGGAAGTGGACGTGCCCAAGACCGGCGCGGAAGGCGTGATCGTCGCGGTGGGCGGCAACATTGGCGGCTGGAGCCTGTATGTGAAGGCGGGCAAGCCGATCTACTGCTATAACTTCTACGGTGTGAACCGCTATGTCACCCTTGGCACCGCCGAGATTTCGCCGGGCACGCATCAGGTCCGGATGGAGTTCAAGTATGACGGCGGCGGGCGGGCCAAGGGCGGCGATGTGGCGCTGTTCATCGACGGCAAGCCGGCGGGCACGGGCCGGGTCGAAATGACCGAGCCGATGATCTTCTCGGCCGACGAGACGCTGGACATCGGCGACGAATATGGCTCGCCGGTGACGCCGGACTATCCGAAGGAAAAGAAGTTCAGCGGCGAGGTGAACTGGGTCGAGATCGACATCGGCGCGGATGCGATCGACCTTGACCACCTGATCTCGCCCGAAGAGCGGTTGAAGGTTGCGATGGCGATTCAATAGGTCAGACGTCCCCCGGCGGCCCCTGATCGGGCCACCGGCCAAAACGGTCCCAACTCAGGGGGCGATTACGGCCTTCCCATTCCCCCGCCCTGCCGCTATTTCGGCAGCGTCGGAGGAGTGGCGGAGTGGTCTATCGCACCGGTCTTGAAAACCGACGCAGGGGTAACCCTGCCGTGGGTTCGAATCCCACCTCCTCCGCCA
>JANLQT010000064.1:0-8854 GCA_031368035.1 Rhodobacterales bacterium
CCGCTCCTCCGCCATGCCGCCGACGCCGCGCGGGCGGTTTCCGCGGACCTGTATCTGGCAGTGGTCAGCGACCCGGCGGTCGAGGCCCTGCTGCCCGATTTCCGCAAGGTGCGGGTGTCCCCCGGCCAGCCCCAATCCGAAAGCCTGAAGGCCGGGCTGGCGCTGGCCCAGGGCATGAACGCCGCGCGCGTGCTGGTGGTGCTGGCCGACATGCCCCGCGTGCCCGCCGCGCTGATGTCCGAGGTGCTGGCCAAAGGCGCCGCCGCCCCTTCCGCCGCCACCGAGGGCACCCGGCTGTCACCCCCCGCCTGCCTGCCCGCCGCGCTGTTCCCGCGCATCGCCGCGCTGACCGGCGACCAGGGCGCGGGCCTGCTGCTGAAGGACCTGGACCCGGCCCAGCGCGTCCTCGCCCCCGCCGCCGCCCTCATCGACATCGACACCGAAGCCGATCTTGCCGCATTGGCCCTGCCATGACCGCCCTGCCCGTCCCCAGCGTCATCTCCCCGGATCAGCGCGCCCAAATCGTCGCCGACCTGCAAGCCCTTGTCCCGGGAGAAGGCGTCGTCACCGAACCAATCTCGATGAAGGTCTTCGAAAGCGACGGCCTGACCGCCTATCGCCAGATGCCACTGGTCGTCGTCTTGCCGGAAACCGTCGCCCAAGTCGCCGCCGTCCTCGCCTATTGCCACCTGAACGGCATCAAGGTCGTGCCCCGCGGCTCTGGCACTTCGCTGTCCGGCGGCGCGCTTCCCCTCGCCGACGCCGTCCTTCTCGTCATGTCGCGCTTCAACCGCATCCTCGACATCGACTTCGCCAACCGCACCGTCACCGCCCAGCCCGGCGTCACCAACCTCGGCCTGACCCGCGCGGTCGAGGATCGCGGCTTCTACTACGCCCCCGACCCCTCCAGCCAGATCGCCTGCTCCATCGGCGGCAATGTGGCCGAAAACTCGGGCGGCGTGCATTGCCTTAAGTATGGCCTGACCGCCAACAACGTCCTTGGCGTGGAACTGGTGCTGATCGACGGCACCGTGCTGCGCCTTGGTGGCAAGCATCTGGACGCGGGCGGCCTTGACCTTCTCGGCGTCATCACCGGCTCCGAAGGCCTGTTGGCCGTCGTGACCGAAGTCACCGTCCGCATCCTGCGCAAACCCGCCAGTGCCCGGGCCGCGATGTGGGGTTTTGCGACATCAGAAGCCGCCGGAGACTGCGTGGCCCGCATCATCGGCGCCGGCATTATCCCCGGCGGGATGGAGATGATGGACCGCCCCGCCATCCACGCCGCCGAAGCCTTCGTGAAAGTTGGCTACCCGCTGGACGTCGAAGCCCTGCTGATCGTCGAACTCGACGGCCCCGAGGTCGAAGTGGACGAGCTTCTCACCCGCTGCCGCACCATCGCCGACGCCTGCGGCGCCGTCACCGAACGCGTCTCGACCTCGGAAGCCGAGCGCAACGCGATCTGGGCGGGCCGGAAGGCCGCCTTCCCCGCCGTGGGCCGCATCTCGCCCGATTACTACTGCATGGACGGCACGATCCCCCGGAAGGCGCTGGGCCAGGTCCTGTCCGGCATGCGCGATCTGTCCACCAAATATGGCCTGCGCGTCGCCAATGTCTTTCACGCCGGCGATGGAAACCTGCACCCCTTGATCCTGTACGATGCCAACAAGCCCGGCGAACTGGACGCCGCCGAAGCCCTCGGCGCCGACATCCTGCGCCTGTGCGTGGCTGTCGGCGGCGTGCTGACCGGAGAGCACGGCGTGGGCGTCGAAAAACGTGACCTGATGCCGGAAATGTTCGATAAGGTCGATCTTGACCAGCAAGTCCGCCTGAAATGCGCCTTTGACGAGGGGCATTTGTTGAATCCGGGCAAGGTCTTCCCCCAACTTTGCCGCTGCGCCGAATTGGGCCGCATGCACATCCACCACGGCAATCTGCCGTTCCCCGACCTGCCGAGGTTCTGATGCAGCACTTCCGCCCCGAAACCGACGCACAGGTCGCCGACGTGATCCAGACCGCCCTGACGGAACGCCGCCCGCTGGAAGTGTGCGGCCTCGGCTCCAAACGCGGCATCGGCAAGCCGGTCCACGGCGATGTGCTGGACCTGTCCGCCCTTTCCGGCATCCTGTCCTATGACCCAGCCGAACTGGTCCTGACCGCCCGCGCCGGAACGCCGCTTTCGGTGATCGACGCGGCCCTCGCCGAGGCAAACCAGCACTTCGCCTTCGAACCCTTCCGACCCGGTGCGCTGCTCGGCACCAAGGACCAAACCCTCGGCGGCCTTCTGGCGGCGGGCCTTGCCGGACCGCGCCGCATCTCGTCAGGCTCGGTGCGCGATCATGTCCTGGGCTTTGCGGGGGTGTCAGGGCGCGGCGAGCCGTTCAAGGCGGGCGGCAAAGTGGTCAAGAACGTCACCGGCTTTGACCTGTCCAAGCTGATGGCCGGATCCTGGGGCACACTGGCGGTGCTGACCGAAGTGACGTTCAAGACCCTGCCGCGCCCTGAAACCGAAGCCACGCTGGCCATCCCGAACCTGACGGATGCTCAGGCGACGACGTTCCTGTCCGACGCCATGGGCTCGGCCGCCGAAGTCAGCGGCGCGGCTTTCGCGGATGGCCGCGCGCTGGTCCGGCTGGACGGCATCGCGTCCTCGGTCGCCTATCGCGCCGACCTTGTGAAAGCCCTCGCCCCCCGCGATGCCGAAATGCTGGACGCGGACGCCTCCCGCGCGCTTTGGGCCGCAATCCGCGATGGCGCTGCGCTGGCGGGCGCACCCGGCGCTATCTGGCGTATCTCCTGCCCGCCGACCCAGGGCCTTTCACTCGTTGCAGCGATCCGGCAGGAAACCCCAACGGAAGCCGTGTTTGACTGGCAAGGCGGCCTCATCTGGGCCGCCCTGCCCGACCTGCCCGCCGACCGGCTCCGCGCGCTTCTGTCGCAGCACGGCACCGGCCACGCCACGCTGATCCGTGCGGACGCACAAACCCGCCGCGCCGTGCCCTGCTTCCAGCCGCAAGAGCCCGCACTTGCCGCCCTGACCGCCCGCGTCAAAGCCGCCTTCGACCCTGAAGGCATCCTGAACCCCGGGCGGATGGACTGACATGCAAACCCATTTCACCCCTGAACGGCTGACAGAACCCGGCATGATCGAGGCCGAGCAGATCCTGCGCGCCTGCGTGCATTGCGGCTTTTGCACCGCCACCTGCCCGACCTATGTCACGCTCGGCAATGAACTCGACAGCCCGCGCGGCCGCATCGCGCTGATCAAGGACATGTTCGAGGAAGGCCGCGCCGCCGATGCCCAGGTCGCCCTTCATCTGGACCGCTGCCTTGGCTGCCTCGCCTGCACCACGACCTGCCCGTCCGGAGTCGATTACGCCCACCTGCTGGAAACCGCCCGAACCCATGTCGAGGCGACCTACACCCGCCCGTGGCAGGACCGCTGGCTGCGCAGCCTTTTGGCAACAGTCCTGACCCGCCCCACTGCCTTCCGCCTTGCACTCGTCGGCGCCCGCCTCGCCCGCCCCCTCGCCCGGCTTCTGCCGCAAGCCTCGCCCCTTGCCGCGATGCTGCGCCTTAGCCCTGCATCCCTGCCGCGCCCACAAAGCCCTACGCTCTCGCCAACGGCCGCGCGCAAGGTGATGCTGCTGCAAGGCTGTGCCCAGTCGGTGCTGGACCCCGGCATCAACGCCGCCGCCGTGCGCCTGCTGGCCCGTGCCGGGGTTCAGGTCATCACTGTGGCGCAAGAGGGCTGCTGCGGCGCGCTGCCCCAGCACATGGGCCGCACCGAGCAGGCCAAGACCCTTGCCCGCCACAATATCGAATTGTGGACAAAGCATCTGGACGCCGGGGCCGAGGCGATCCTGACCACGACGTCCGGTTGCGGCACTTCGGTCAAAGACTGGGGCCACCTGTTCAAGGGTGATCCGCTGCAGGATCAGGCCGCCCGCGTCGCAGCCCAAACGCTGGACATCACCGAATATCTTGTGCGGCTGACCCTGCCCGCGCCGCGCCCCCTGCCGCCGCTGAAGGTTGCCTACCACGCGGCCTGCTCGCTGCAGCACGGTCAGAAGATCACCGCCCCGCCCAAAGCCCTGCTGACCACTGCTGGGTTCACCGTGGTCGAGCCCGCCGAAAGCCACCTCTGCTGCGGTTCAGCGGGCACCTACAACCTGCTGCAACCGCAGATCGCGGCGCAACTGGGCCAGCGCAAGGCGGCGGCCCTGCGCCGGACCGGGGCTGACCTGGTGGCGGCCGGCAATATCGGCTGCCTGACCCAGATCGCCGCGCATGCCGGACCGCCTGTCCTGCACACGGTGCAGCTTCTGGATTGGGCCTATGGCGGGCCGCGTCCCGATATGCTGGCAGAACAGGGCCTCCTTGGATGACCCGGCCTTTACGGAAAGCCTGCAATGTGGTTCGATCAGGCGGTGTTTGTACGAGTATGATTTGAGGCAACTTGCGGTATTCTGATAAAGCTCGCAGCGCCGTGCGCGATTTTTGGGCAAATGGGCCGTATTTTCCTTGAACTCGGCATCATGCTCGGTCACCTGCGACGGCGAAAGGTTCAGCTTTGGCGGATAGCCTGACTTGGCGCCAAGCAGAGCGGGGCTACGGAAAGGAAGGGAATGAGTTTGCGCATCCTCATGGTCGGGGCCGGGCTATCCGGTGCCGTGATCGGCCGGATGCTGGCCGACGCGGGCCATGATGTCAGCGTGATCGACGCACGGCCCCATGTCGCGGGCAATTGTCATACCTTGCGCGATGCGCAGACCGGCGTGATGGTGCATGTCTATGGGCCGCATATCTTCCATACCGACGATGCCGAAGTCTGGGATTATGTGAACACCCACGCGACCTTCATGCCCTACCGCAACCGGGTGAAAACCGTCTCTGGCGGGCGCGTCTATTCCCTGCCCATCAACTTGCACACGATCAACCAGTTCTTCGGCCTGACCCTGTCGCCGGACGAGGCACGCGCCTTTCTGGACAGCAAGGCCGACCACACCATCTCCGATCCCCAAAGCTTTGAAGATCAGGCCCTGCGCTTTCTTGGGCGCGAGCTTTATGAGGCATTTTTCAAGGGCTACACGCAAAAGCAATGGGGGCGCGCGCCGTCCACCCTGCCGGCGTCGATCCTCAAACGCCTGCCGGTCCGCTTCAACTACGACGACAACTACTTTGCCCACCGTTTTCAGGGCATCCCGACCGAAGGCTATACCGCACTGGTCGAATCGGTGCTGGACCATCCGCGCATCAGCGTCGATCTGAACACCCGGTTCCAACGCGCCGAGGCCGCCGGGTTTGACCACATCTTCTACTCCGGCCCGCTGGATGGCTGGTTTGACTATGATATCGGCCGTTTGGGCTATCGCACGCTGGACTTTGAACGCTTCCATTACCAAGGTGATTACCAAGGCTGTGCCGTGATGAATTTCGGCGAGGTCGCCGTGCCCTGGACGCGTATCACCGAACACAAGCATTTCGCGCCGTGGGAAAGCCACGACGGGTCTGTCCTCTACCGCGAATATGCCCGCGCCTGCGGACCCGAGGATACCCCCTATTACCCCATCCGTCTGGTCGAGGAGCAACGCCTGCTGTCCGCCTATGTCGAGCGGGCCGGGGCCGAGACCGGCGTCACCTTCGTGGGCCGGCTGGGCACTTACCGCTACCTCGACATGGATGTGACCATCCGCGAGGCGCTGGACGCCGGGCGATTGTTCCTGTCCAAGGCCGCAGAAGGTCAGTCCATGCCCGCTTTCGCGCGGGCCGTGCTGTGACGGTTGTTCGAAATTTTGGCCAGGTCGCGGCGCAACCCGCCAAGCGTGCCGCCATGGCCGACGCGCCGCAGGGCAGTCCCCGCGTCGCCGCGCTTGTCGTGACCCACAATCGTCTGGACCAGCTCAGCCGCACGGTGAAGCGCCTGCTGGAAGAGCCGGTGGACCATCTGATCGTAGTGAACAACGCCTCGACCGACGGCACCGGCACCTGGCTCGCGGCTGAACAGGATCCCCGCCTGCATGTCATCACCGCGCCGCGCAACGTGGGCGGAGCGGGCGGCTTTGAACTGGGGCTCGCGGCGGTGAAAGACACGATCGACCCGGACTGGTGCGTGCTGATGGACGACGATGCGCGCCCACGACCCGGGGCGATCCGCGCGTTCCGCGCCCGCGCCGCCAAGATCGAAAGCGATGGCTATGATGCGATTGCGGGCGGGGTCTTCTACCCCGATGGCCGCATCTGTGACATGAACCGCCCCTCACGCAATCCGTTCTGGCATGCCAGCGACTTCCTGCGCACCTTGCTGCGCGGCGGCGGGCGCGGGGGGTTCCACGTCCCGGATTCCGCCTATTGGGTGCTGCCGGGGGCCGATGCCCATCCGATCGACGTGACCTCGTTTGTCGGCTTCTTCCTGTCCCGCAATGGCTTGCGGCGCGGCGGACTGCCGGATGGCGGGCTGTTCATCTATGGCGACGATGTCATCTATACCATGCAGTTGACCAAACGCGGCGGGCGCATCGGCTTTCTGCCGGAGATCGGCTTCGAGCATGACTGCTCCACCTACCACGCCCACAGCGGCGACATCTACCGCCCGACCTGGAAGGTCTATTACAACTACCGCAACAGCCTGATGGCCTACCGCATTGCCGCAGGCCCGGTGCTGTTCTGGCCCGTGCTTGTGCTGGCCGCCGCAAAATGGCGCCTGCGTGCGCGCAACGCCGGACCCAGCCGGTCTGTCTATCTTTTGATGTATCGCCTGGCGCTGAAAGATGCGCTCGCGGGGCGCTGCGACCGCCCGCATGCTGAAATCGTCAACCGCGCGGCGGAACTGATCTGATCGCCCCGTTCAAACGCCCTACCTGATTGCACTCTGCGCCGCGCGCAACTTAAGTTGGGCCGCAGACCACCGCGCAAGGCCACATCTCATGAACTCCACAAGATCGCGCAAATCCCCGGACCCGCTGCCTGCCGGGTTCTTTCCGAAAGACGATGGCGCCCCTGCGGAAACCTCCGGCCATGTGATCCAATCCATGCTGCTGCCCATGGGCGGTTTGCCCGCATCGCTTTACCTTCGGCAGATGGACGATCGCGGGCGGGAACTGCCGCCGCTGGTCGAAGCGGGCGTGGTGCACCTTCTGCAAGACGAGATCCTCTCGACCGATACGTTCTTCGGCGCCTTCTACCGCGCCTACTGGCTGCACTACGCCGAGATCGGAATCCTCAGCCTTGCGGTTCGCGTTCAGGGAATCGTCGATATTCGCGTGATGGAAGATACCGGCGCCGGTGTCACCTGCCGCCACCGCGAGGTGCGCCGCGCCGACCGGCCGACCACCTTTCACATCACGCCCAGCCTGTCGATGGCGGCCAGCATCCCCAACAGCCGACTTTACTTTGAAGTCATGGCTTTGGTCCCAAGCATGCTTTACGCGCTCGATGTGCTGTGCAGCGCGGCCCCGGTCCGGCTACCAACCCTGTCCATCGGCCTGTGCACCTTCAATCAGGAAGCCTATTTCGCGCGCACCCTCGCGCATCTAACCGCGCTGGCGGACCGCCACCCCGATGTCCTGCGCATCCATGTCGTCAATCAGGGCGCCCCCTTCGCCTCTCCCGAGATCCGCGCGCTTGTGGCCCATCCCGCCGTCCGGCTGATCCAGCAACGCAATCTGGGCGGCTGCGGCGGCTTCACCCGATCGCTGATGGAAGAACTGGCCGAGGTCTCCCCCGCGACCCACCATCTGATGATGGACGACGACATCGTTCTGGACGAACGCCTGATCGAGCGGGCGCTGACCTTCGCCGCTTACACGGTGCGCGACTGCGCCATTGGCGCCGGCATGCTGGACAGCCTGCGCCCGACAGTGATGCACGAGGCTGGCGCCTTCCTGCAGGACTCCAACCGGATCGAGCCCTATTGCCACAACGTCGATTTGGCCGATCTAGGCCAGCACTGGCGGTTCAACACGCCGGTGATGACCGATTACAACGCCTGGTGGTTCTGCATGCTGCCCGTAGAGCGTTCCCGCGCCCTGGGCCTTCCCGCCCCGGTGTTCATTCGCGGCGACGATTTCGAATATGGTCAGCGCCTGGCGCGGGCAGGGGTGCCCACCGTCACCCTTCCCGGCATCGGCGTCTGGCACGAGCCGTTCTACGCCAAACCGCCCGGCTGGCAGGATTATTACGACTTGCGCAACCGGCTGATTTTCGGCGCGACTTATGGCGACAAGGTAAGGCAATTGTCGGTCGCCCATGTGACCGGCCTCGTGACGACAGCCGCGCTGACCCACGATTACACCACCGCCCGGCTGCGGCTGATGGCGATTTCGGATTTCCTGAAAGGCCCGACCTCGCTGTTCGGCGAAGACCCCGAGGCGACGCATGCCCGGGTCATGGCCGTTGCCCGCGCCAAGCCAGCCGAGAAACTCGGCGCGGAGTGGATCGCCAAGCCCCTTGCGCCAGCCGGGCCACCACGCGCGACGCAGATGCGCAAGCTGATGGTCCAGCAGGCCCGCGCGCTTTGGCGCAACCTGTTCAGCATGGGGATCGCTGATGATCCTCGGGCGCCGCTGGTGCTGTTGGACACCGACGCCCAGCCCTTGCGGGTGGCCGGCCGGACCTACGTCGTCACCAACGGCCTGCGCAGCTTTCACCTGCGCTTCACGCCCGACCGCGCCGCCTTGCGGCAGGTCATGGGCGATGCAATCCGCCTTGCGCGCCGGTTCCGCGCCGAAAGCGCCGCCGCCAATGACGCCTGGGCCTCGGCCATCGCGACCTATCGGACACCGGATTGGTGGCAGGCGCATTTCGCTGCACCGGACCAGCCGGCCCCCGGCGAAAATCCTAACGCATCGTAAATTCG
>JANLQT010000105.1:0-3917 GCA_031368035.1 Rhodobacterales bacterium
GCGGCGTCGCGGCCGGCGCCGCCACGGGCGCATCCACCACCGGCTCCACCGCCGTCAAGTCCAGCACCGCGTCCGCCGCCTCGCCCAGACGCGCGGCGCGGACCCGGGCGGCCACCCCGTCGCCCATCAGCGCGGCCAACAGCGCGTCCTGCGCCCGCACGTCGCCCTCGGCTGCCGCCTCGGCCCCGGGGGCATCGGCCTGCGCCTTGCGGTAATCGCGGTGCGCGTTCGAAAACGCGATCCCCACCTCGGCAAAGCGCTTCGAAATGGCGTGGTTGATCTCGGACCGCACATCGACCTGAAAGTTCACATCCCGCAGGATCACCCGGATTTCGAAATTCATCACCTCGGGCCCGAACCCCATCAGCGCCACGATCGGCGGCGGCGACATCAGCACCAGCGGCTGCGCCTCGGCAATCTCGCGCAGGATCGCCTCCACCTGGCGGCTGTCGGACGTGAAGGGCGCCGCCACCGGCACGATCAGCCGCCCGGTCAGGCTGAACCGGGTCCAGTTCGTCACCCGGCCCGTGATCAGGTCCGAGTTCGGGACGATCACGTCCGACCGGTCAAACGTCTGGATCCGGGTTGACCGCACCGAGATCGACTTGACGATGCCCTGCACCGGCCCGACCTCGATCCAGTCCCCCTCGCTGACCGGACGCTCGATCAACAGGATCACACCCGAGATGAAGTTCGACACCACCTGCTGCAAACCGAAACCGATGCCGACCGACAGCGCGCCCGCCACCACGGCCAGGCCGGACAGATCGATCCCGGTGGCGTCAATCGCCGCCAAGGCCGACAGGAAGATGCCGACATAGCCCAGCCCCGACAGCACCGCGGTCTGGCCGCCCGGGTCCAGCTTGGTGCGCGGCATGACGCTGGTTTTCAGCAAGCCCTTCACCAGCCGCGTCAACGCATAGCCGGCGCCGAAAATTGCGCCGAAGATCAGGAAATCGAACGGTGAGATCCGGGCCTGCCCCAGCGTGAACCCGGCCTGAAACCGCGCCCAAAGCTCGGTCAATTCGCTGACCCGCGCGCCCCAGATCAGCGCAAAGACCGGCAGCGAGGCGATCACCAGCACCAGCCCCGCCAGCACCGGCATCAGGCCCTCTTGCTCGGCGCCATCCGATTGCACCGCAAAGGCCCAAAGGTCGGCAATCAGCCGTTGCAGGATATACAGCATGGCGATCAGCGCCAGCGACAGCGCGGCGGGCAGGATCAGCGCCTGCGCCGCCGCGATATAGCCGATCGCCGCCAGCACCGGCCCGACGATGCCGATGGCCATCATGACCTTGGCCAGAAAGCCGATGGTGCGGTCGCGGTAATTGGCCGGGTCGTCCTCGCCCGCCTTGGTCTGAGAGCCGTCATGCGCGGCCAGAATCCGCCCCAGCCGGTACAGCATGTATCCCGCGATCAGCAGCACCGGGAAGGTTGCAACCGCGACCGGGGCCTCGCCAAGGTCCATCCCTTCGCTGACCACGCGGCGCAGACGGCTCAGCATCAGCACGATGCCGAACAGGCTGGTCAGGCGCCGGGCCCGGGCTTCCATGTCGGGGGTCAGGTTCAGCGGCAACACCGGCTCGCCGCTGACCGGGAAGGCGCGCTGCCCGATCCAATGCGCCGCCAGCGCGACAAAGCCCAGCCGCCCCAGGCTGCCAAAGGCGATCAGGCCCACCGGCCCCAGCAGACCCGTGACTTTCAGCGCCTGGCTTAGCATCGCCAGTCCCAGCACCGGCACCAGCGCCAGCGCGATCGACACCAGCAGGTCCCAGATGCGCCGGGCCCGCGGCGTCGCCGGCCCTTTGAGCATGGCAATCAGCCGCGACAGCCAATAGCGCCCGCGCCACAGCAGCCCCAGTGACAACGCCAGATAAAGCAGGATCAGCGGCAGATTGTGGATCAGCGCCTGAATGGCCGCCGGGCTGGACAGGCGCAGGCTGGTCTCGCCCCAGATGACCGCAACCGGCTGAGCGATCGCCTCCCAACCCCCGCTCCAGTTGGCCGGGTTCAGCGGGCTTGGCCACAGCTTCAGCAGCTCGTCCGCCTGCCGGTCGCGCTCGATCTGGTCAATCTCCGAGATCAGCCCGTCGGCGCGCCGGTAGGCCTCATCCGCGGCAATGCCCGGCGCCTGCAACCGCGTCAACTGGTCGGCAAGTTCCACGCGGCGCTTGGCGATCTCGTCCGGCTCGGTGACACCCTCGGCCGGGGCCGCCCCCAGCGCGCTGATCTGCTGGCGCAATGTCTCGATCTTGGCCTTGTTGGCGTTTTCCGCCCCCAGAAACGCCTGCCGCCAATCGGTCAACTGGCGGCGCAGCCGGTCCAGCCCGGTGGAATCCATCGCATCCGCATTGGCCATCGTGGCTTCGGAATGGGTCGCCATCTCCTCCCAGGCGGCAAAATCCAGCGTGCCAGAGGTGGGTTTGGTCTTGCCGATGGTCGGCAGCGTCGCCGCCTTGCCCAGCGACAGCCCGGCCTCGCCATCCGCCTCGGTCGAGGCAGGCACCACAGCCTTGGGCCGCAGGATCGCGCCGCTTTCGTCGGCGGTAACGCCTGCGCTTTCCGAACTCGCCTCGGGCACTGCCGTGGACTGCGTCGGTGTCGCCTGCGCGGGGGGCGCCGCATCCGCCAGAACCGGCAAACCCGGCATCAGCCCCAGCAGCAACGCCAAACCGGCGGCCAGAATCCCTCCCGCCCACCCCGGTCGGCTGCGCCCGGCCCCTGTCGTCATGCGTCCTCGAACACCGTGGGCAGACCGCGCGGCGCCCGGTCCAGCCAGTCCGGCACCGGCAGGCCCTTTTCCTTCAGGAAGGCCGGGTTGAACAGTTTGGACTGATAGCGGTTGCCGTAATCGCACAGGATGGTGACGATGGTCTTGCCCGGCCCCATGTCGCGCGCCATCCGGATCGCGCCCGCAATGTTGATCCCGGACGAGCCGCCCAGACAGATCCCCTCTTCCTCCAGCATCTCGAACACCAAAGGCAGCGCCTCGGCATCGGAAATGCGATAGCTGTGGTCCGGCACCAGCCCTTCCAGATTGGCGGTGATCCGCCCCTGCCCGATGCCTTCCGTGATCGAGGACCCGGGGCTTTCCAGCTTGCCCGAGGTATAGAACGCATGCAGCGCCGCGCCTTCGGGGTCCGCCAGCCCGATCTTCACGCCCTTGGGCTGCAAGGCGATCGCCACCCCCGCCAAAGTCCCGCCCGACCCGACCGAGCAGATGAACCCATCGACCCGGCCCCCGGTCTGCTCCCAGATCTCCGGCCCGGTGGTTTCCACATGCGCCAGCCGGTTCGCCACATTGTCGAACTGGTTCGCCCAGATCGCCCCGTTCGGCTCGGTCCGCGCCAAAGCCTCGGCCAGCCGGCCCGAGTACCGGACGTAATTGTTGGGGTTGCGGTACGGCACCGCCGGCACCTGCACCAGTTCGGCGCCGGCCAGACGGATCATGTCCTTCTTTTCCTGGCTTTGCGTCTCGGGAATGACGATCACCGTCCGGAATCCCATGCTCGCCCCCACCAGCGCCAGCCCGATCCCAGTATTGCCCGCCGTGCCTTCGACAATCGTGCCGCCCGGCTTCAACTCCCCCTTCGCCACCGCGTCGCGAATGATGTACAAAGCCGCCCGGTCCTTGACCGACTGGCCGGGGTTCAGGAACTCGCATTTGCCCAGAATGGTGCATCCGGTCAGCTCGGACGCCCGCTTCAGCTTCAAAAGCGGCGTGTTGCCGATGGTATCGGCCAGGTCTTGGTGAATGTGCATCTGGGTTCCTCGGGCGGCTTGAGAAAGGTTTAGGCCGCACCCGCGCCAACATCAACCCGTAGGATGGGTGTTGCGCCCATCTTCCCCCTAGGGTCAAACCTTACCACTTCGTAAAAACGGAATCGCAACCCCTTGATTCCAAAGGCCCGGATTTT
>JANLQT010000119.1:0-4843 GCA_031368035.1 Rhodobacterales bacterium
GGCCCTGCTGGAAGAACAGCTTCCCGATGCGGTGGAACTGATGGTGCGGTCCTTGCGCGTGGGCCACCCGTTCAACGCCTCGATCGCTGCGGTCAGCCGCGAGATCGCGGACCCGCTGGGCACCGAATTCGGCGTGATCGCTGACGAAGCCAGCTATGGCCGCGACGTGGCGGAAAGCCTGAAGGCCTTTGCCGAACGGATGGACAGCCAGGATTTGCGCTTCCTTGCCGTGGCCGTGACGATCCAGCAGCAATCGGGTGGCAACCTGGCCGAGATCCTGGACGGTCTGGCCAAGGTGATCCGGGCGCGGTTCAAACTGTTCCGCCGCGTCAAGGCGATCACGGCGGAAGCCAAATGGTCGGGCATGTTCCTTTCCGCCTTCCCGATTGGCGCGCTGGTGATGATCAACGTCATCCAGCCGCACTACTATGACGACGTCAGGAAAACTGCGGTGTTCATTCCCGCCGCGCTCGTCGTTCTGGCGTTCCTCGTGGTCAACGTGGTCTTCATGAAGATCATGGTCAATATCAAGGTCTAGGAGCAGAGCGATGGACATTCTTCAAACTCTCAACACGCTTCTGGTCAACATCCTTGGCCCTGCCGGACCGATGCTGGCGCTGGGCGGCTTTGGCCTGATCCTGATCGTGGCCACCTTGCCGACCATGCTGAAAAAGCAGGTAAACCCCTATGACAAGCTGAAGGCGCAGAAGCTGGGCACCCAGCCTGCCGCCAAGGGCCCGACGCTGCGTGCCTCTGGCAAGCAGGACAAACTTGAGAAATTCTCGGCCTTCCTGGAACCTCAGGATGCCGAGCAGATGTCGGCCGCCCGCCTGAAGATGCTGCGCGCCGGCTACAAGGGCAAGAACGCGGTGCGGATGTTCCACTTCGCGCAACTGGTCTTGGGCATCGGCGCGCTGGCCGTGGGCGTCATCTACACACTGGTGCTGAAGGCGCATCAGGACGTCTCGACCCAGTCAATGATCCTGATGACCATCATGCCAGGCGCTGCGGGCTATTACCTGCCGCAATACTGGGTGCAACGCCGCCTGCAATCGCGCCAGCAAGAGATCATCCAAGGCTTCCCCGACGCGCTGGACCTGATGCTTGTGTGCGTCGAGGCCGGCCAGTCGCTGGACCAATCCATCAACCGCATGGCCAAGGAAACCCGCTTGGGCTATCCCGCGCTTGCCGACGAATTCGACATGGTCAGCAACGAGGTGAAGGCCGGCAAGGAACGGGTCCAGGTGCTGAAAGACATGTCCGAACGGGTGGGCGTGTCGGATATCTCGTCCTTCGTGACCACGCTGGTGCAATCGGCCACCTATGGCACCTCGATCGCCGAAGCCTTGCGGGTGTATTCCGCCGAAATGCGTGACAAGCGCGTGATGCGCGCCGAAGAGAAGGCGAACACCTTGCCGACGAAGTTGACGCTGGGCACAATGATGTTCACGGTGCCCCCGCTGATGATCATTCTGATCGGACCGTCGGTCTATGGGATCTCCAGCATGCTTTCGATGGGCAAGCACTAAGGGAAGCAGGCAAGCTTCCCGCAGGGGAGGCTTACGTGCGGGCAGCGTTATGGATCGGTCTTGGCCTTCTTCTGACCGGCTGCCTGCCGGGAGGCGAACTTGACGCGCTGAACCCGACCGGCGGCAACCAGCCCCCCGCCGTGGATGCCAGCGCCCAAGGGGTTGACGGCCTGCTGGTCGGCCACCGTTTGATGGCGGCGGGCGAATATGAACTGGCGCGGAAGGCGTATTACCGCGCCGCGTCCGAACAGGGTCTGAATGCCGATGTCCTGTCCGCCATCGGGTCCGCCGATCTGAAGCTGGGCCGGCTTGGCCAGGCCGAGAATATCCTGCGTCAGGCCATCAAGCAGGACCCGACCTTTGTGCCCGCGCTGAACAATCTTGGCGTCGCCCTGATGAGCGAAGGCAAGTTCGGCGAGGCGAAATCCTATTTCCAGCAAGCCTATGCGCTGGACAGTGGCAACTCAGACGAAATCCGGCAAAATCTGAAGCTCGCTATCGCCCAGTCGGAGATCATCGGCTATGGTGAGCCCGAACAAACAGAAGAGCCGCAGTTTTCTCTGGTTCGGCGGGGCGAAGGCGAATACCTGCTTTTGTCGAACCTGTAGACGGCACGTGGCCAGACCGAGCAGTCAGAGGTCGTCCCATGCGTCACATTCCGTCCCTTGCCCTGGGGCTTTGCCTCTCCTTCGGGCTGGCCGCCTGCAGTTCGACGCCCTCGGATCAGGAGGTTCAGCAGGCCATCCAGGACGCCAGCGCCGTCGAGCAAAGCAACATCAACGAACTGATGCTGACGGTCAGCGATCCCAATGAATCGGTGGCCTATTTCCAGAACGCGACGCAAAACAACCCCGATGATGCCGTGCTGAAACGCTATCTCGGCAAGGCGCTGCTGCGCGCGGGCAAGGCCGATCAGGCGGTGCGCATCCTGACCGATCTGGTCAACTCTCCCGGCGCGACCGACGATGACCGGCTGGCGCTGGCCGAAGCACAGATCCGCTCGGGTGACTGGAAAGGCGCCGAAGCGACGCTGGCGACGATCCCGCCCACGGTCGAGACCTATGACCGCTACCGGCTGGAGGCCATGGTTGCCGACAGCAGGAAACAGTGGAAAAAGGCCGACAGTTTCTATGAAGTCGCTGCCGGACTGACGGCGCAGCCCGCCAATGTGCTGAACAACTGGGGTTTTTCCAAACTGCAACGCGGCGACGCCAAAGGCGCCGAAAAGCTGTTCATCGAGGCGCTCAGCTACGATCCGACCATGTTCACCGCCAAGAACAACCTCGTGCTCGCCCGCGCGGCGCAGCGGAAGTATGATCTGCCGGTGGTAAGAATGTCCCAGGCCGAAAAGGCGCAGTTGTATTACACGGCAGGTCTGGCGGCGATCAAGCTAGGTGATGTGGCGGTGGGCAAGCAGCTGTTGCAGCAGGCCATCGACACCAGCCCGCAATATTTCGAAGCCGCCGCCCGCAGCCTTGCCGCGCTGGAAGGGTAAGCCTTGATGATCTCGCCACTGGCCGCCTGGATATTTCTGCCCTTCGCGGCGCTGATCGGCATCTGGGTGGCCTGGTCCGACATGCGCGCGATGAAGATCCCCAATCAGGCCGTGCTGGCGCTGTGGGTGGTCTGGATCTTTCCGGGGGTGCTAGTGGTGCCGCTTCACGCCTGGCTGTGGGGCATGGCGCTGGCGGTGATCGTGCTGGTGGCGGGGTTCATCGCCAATGCCGCCGGCCTGATGGGGGCGGGGGATGCCAAATTCGCCTCGGCCATGGCGCCGTTCTTCGTGGGGGCCGATCTTCGGCTGGTGCTGGGCCTGATGGCCGCCTGCCTTCTGGGCGCCTTTGCCGCGCACCGGCTGGCGCGAAAGGTGCCGCAGATGCGCCAAGTGACGCCGGATTGGGAAAGCTGGACCCATGATGACTTTCCAATGGGCCTGGCGCTGGCCGGAATGCTGCTGATCGCGCTTTTTTATGCGGCACTGCACTAAAGGCGCTGCTTTGCCCAAAGGATGACGCGCGCTTGACGTATTCCCGGCCACACTGCACCACAGGTGCCGCTGCGCAGAGGTAAGAGATGAACATCCAGACCGAAGTCTTGGGGATCACGCCCCCGCCCGTGCCCAAAAGCCTGGGCGAGGTTGGCATCAACCTTGTCACCATGCGCGATATCCTGCTCAAGACCATGTTCCGGATGAACATCGACCTCGTCTCGGTCATATCCCGCGTGATCTGCCTGCCCGTGCCCTTGGTGCAGGAACTGATCGACAGCGCCCGCACCCAGCGCCTGCTGGAAGCGACGGGCACCCTGCATGCGACTTCGGGCAACGAGATGGGCTATCAGCTGACCGACGCCGGCAAGGCCCGCGCCTTGGACGCGCTTGGCCAGTCGGAATATTATGGCGCCCTGCCGGTGCCGCTGGCGGTTTACGGCGAGCAGATGAAGCGCCAGTCGATCCGCAACATCAAACTGACGCGGACCGAGCTTCTGCGCGGTATGGGCCATCTGATCCTGCCACCCGACCTGATCGACAACCTCGGCCCCGCCGTAACCTCGGGCCGGTCCATCCTGATGTACGGCCCGCCGGGCAACGGCAAATCCTCGATTTCCAACGGCATCCGGGCGTCCTTGGGCGACAAGATCTACATTCCCCGCGCGGTGGAATATGCGGGCCAGGTGATCAGCGTCTATGACCCGATCGTGCACACCGGCGCCGAAGAGCAGGTGGACGATCCTAACGCCATCCGCCGCTCGTCCAACCGTTTCGACAGCCGCTATATCCTGTGCGACCGCCCTTCGGTGGTCACCGGCGGCGAATTGTCGTTGGACATGCTGGATTTGAAATACAATCCCGTGGCGCGCACCTATCAGGCGCCGTTGCAGATGAAATCCTCGGGCGGCATC
Source organism: Rhodobacterales bacterium (assembly GCA_031368035.1). Lineage (GTDB taxonomy): Bacteria > Pseudomonadota > Alphaproteobacteria > Rhodobacterales > Rhodobacteraceae > Stagnihabitans. Next base: position 4,431 of record JANLQT010000119.1, read on the forward strand.
TTCATCGTGGACGACCTTGGCCGCCAAGCCGAACCGCCGCAAAAGCTGGTGAACCGCTGGATCGTGCCGCTGGAAGAGAACCGCGACATCCTGTCGTTGCAGTCAGGTGAGAAGTTTACCGTGCCCTTTGACACGCTGGTGATCTTCTCGACCAACTTCCACCCGAACGAGATTTTCGACGGCGCGGCGCTGCGGCGGATTTTCTTCAAGATCAAGGTCGATGGCCCCAATCAGGAAAACTACCTGAAGATCTTCGCCATGGTCGCCCGCAAGAAGAAGATGCCGCTGGACGAACGCGCGCTGGTGCATCTGATGAAGGTCAAATACCCGACCATCGCCAACAATTACGCCAATTATCAGCCGGTCTATCTGATCGACCAGATGATCGCGATCTGCGAGTTCGAGAATATCCC
>JANLQT010000213.1:0-3722 GCA_031368035.1 Rhodobacterales bacterium
GACGATCTTCTGATCCGGCACGGTCAGATCGCAGTTGCCGCCGCGTTCGGCGGCAAGGTCCACCACCACCGAACCCGGCTTCATCGCGGCGACCATATCGGCCAGCCAAAGCTTCGGCGCGGGCCGCCCGGGGATCAGCGCCGTGGTGATGACGATGTCCATCTTCGGCGCCAGTTCCAGGAACTTCGCCAGCTGCTTTTCGCGGAACTCGGGGCTGGAGGGGGCGGCATAGCCCCCGGTCGCTGCACCGTCCTGCGCTGATTCGAACTCCAGAAACACGAAAGCGGCGCCCATGCTTTCGATCTGCTCGGCCACTTCGGGCCGCACGTCAAAGGCATGGACCACCGCGCCCAGGCTGACGGCGGTGCCGATGGCGGCAAGCCCCGCCACCCCGGCGCCGATCACCAGCACCTGCGCCGGGGGCACCTTGCCCGCAGCGGTGATTTGGCCCGTCAGAAAGCGCGGGAAGTTGTTCGCCGCCTCGATCACCGCGCGGTAGCCAGCAAGGTTCGCCATCGAAGACAGCGCATCCATCTTCTGCGCGCGGGAAATACGCGGGACCATGTCCATCGCAACGATTGTCGCGCCGCGATCCTTCACCGCCTCCAGCAGGTCCGGGTTCTGCGCCGGATAGAAGAAACTGATCAGGGTCTGGTCCTTGCGCAGCGCCCGAGCCTCGGCCGGTTCGGGACCGCGCACCTTCACCAGCACATCCGCAGCCGCATCAACCGCCGCTGCATCGGCCAGCACCTCGACCCCCGCGGCCGCATAAAGCGCATCAGAAAAGCCCGCCCTCGCCCCGGCCCCGGACTGGATGCAGCACGCATGTCCCAGTTTCTGCAACTGAAGCGCCGAATCAGGCGTCATCGCCACGCGAGTCTCGCCGGGGAAAACTTCAGTCAAAGCGCCTATTTTCAACGCCGCACTCCCTTTGCCGTCCGGGCGGACAAGGCCCGACGAAACCCGAATATCATGGCAAGGCCACGATGCAACCTTATCCGGCAAGGCGGCGCGAATTTCGCGGATGTCGGGAAAAGAGAAGCGTTTGGCTGGGCAGGCTGACGACCTAACGGTCGGTCAGGGTCTTCAGGAAGGCTACGAGTTCGGCTTCCTCTTCCGGCGACAGACGCAGATTGCCCATGTTGTTGCTATTAACGGTGACGGGCATTTCCGGCGCAGGCCAACAGCCTTGCGCCTCAGCCTCAGCCTCGGTCACCAAGTCAGAGGCGCAGGGTGGCAGCAGGTCGCGCGTGTTGTAAAAATGGACGATGCCTTCAAGGTTTTTGAAATAGCCGTTGTGTCCATAGGCGCGCGTACCGTCCGCACCCAATCGCGCATCAACATTCCGCAACGTGGGCACCTTGAATTTCCCTTCCTCCGCCGGCGCAAACTTTCGGTAGATCGCATCGTGGCCCAGTGTCACCGCCAGACCCTTGTCAAGCCAGTCCTTACCGAGCTTGTTGGCAGCCTGCCCGTACCAAGGATTGTCCGGGTTCTTTGGCAGACCGATGTTGCTGTAGGTGAAATTGGTGAACAGCGGTGGCCCGTTGTCAGCACTTGGTGTCAGGACATGGCAAGTTGAACATCTGGCCTTGCCGTCGAAGATCAGGAAACCGGCATGTTCCTCGTCGGTCAACGTGATGCGCCCGGCCTTCCAATCGTCGAACCGCGAGGTGAACTGAATGACGGCAGGACTTCGTTCGTAGGAGGCTAGTGCTCGGGCGATCTCGTTGAAACCTAAGTCAGCAAAATATCGTGTCTGAAGCAGGATAGCAATTTTTGCCTTCGGATCGCTGCATTCCACATCGATCTTTGCCTCGGCCATTATGTCGCAGACCTTTTGGTCCGTCAGGCCGCCCGGCAACTGACAAGCGCGCAGGACGACACAGGCCGAATTCGGCATGGCCATTTCCTGCGAGTTCAGGAACGGCGCTAAGGCCTGATCGGCGAGCGCGGTGCCGGTCAGATATCCCGTGGCCCGTCCATCATCGAAATCGCCGCCGATAAAGGTCGCGGCCCCTACTATCATCTCGTGATGAAAAACCGGAGCCAAACCCTGATAGGCGATCGATGGCGGCTTGCGATTGCCAAACCGGCCCGGCACCGCCCCTTCCACCACGGCTCCACCCTGATTGGTGACCGGATCGCTTGACGCAAAGCCCGCCGCGGGGTCATGGCAACTGGAACAGGACTGAGTGCCGGTGACCGACAGGCTGGGCGCGAAGAACAGCAACGCGCCAAGGTCGGTTTGCGCGTCGGCCAAGGCCGGCGTGGGCAAAAGCAAAAGGACTAGCAGGATCGAGCGCACCAAAACCCCCAACCGATAACCCTTTCGTGAAGATACGATTCGGTGGGGCTCACGTCAACAATATCCCTGAATATTACTTCAAGCTTGAAATACCTTGATCTCACAAGATGCTTGGGGCAAAGTCCGCCATGTAAGGGAGGCCCCGATGACCACCGACTTCGCCGCCACCAAGGCGCTGTTCCACCTGCCCGAGGGCGTGATCTACCTTGACGGCAATTCGCTGGGCCCCCTGCCTAAATCCGCCCCGGCGCGGCTGGCCGAGGTGATGACCGCCCAGTGGGGAGAGATGTTGATCCGGGGGTGGAACCTCGCGCAATGGATGGAATGGCCGACCAGGATCGGCGACCGGATCGGGCGGCTGATCGGGGCCGAGGCGGGCCATGTGGTGATGGGTGACACTTTGTCGATCAAGGTCTATCAGGCGCTGGCGTCGGCCTTGCAGATGACCCCCTCGCGGCGGGTGATCCTGTCGGACAGCGGCAATTTTCCGTCGGACCTTTACATGGCGCAGGGGCTTTGCGCGACCTTGGGGCCGGACTATCGGCTGAAGACCGTGGACCCCGAAGCGGTGGACGCCGCCATCGACGACACCGTCGCGGTGGTGCTGCTGACCGAGGTTGATTACCGCACCGGGCGGCGGCATGACATGGCGGCGCTGTCCGCGCGCGCGCATGAAAAAGGCGCGCTGATCATCTGGGATCTCGCCCATTCCGCCGGGGCGCTGCCGGTGGATGTGGCCGGCGGCGGCGCGGATTTTGCGGTGGGCTGTTCCTACAAATACCTGAACTCCGGCCCCGGTGGCCCGGCTTTCATCTATGTCGCCCCGCGCCACGCCGATGTGGCACGCCCGGCGCTGTCGGGCTGGCTGGGTCACGACTCCCCCTTCGCTTTCGACAGCGACTACCGCCCCGGCGCCGGGATCGAGCGGATGCGGGTCGGCACCCCCGCCATCCTGCAACTCGCCGCGCTGGATGCCGCGCTGGACGCCTGGGACAAGGTGGACATGGCCGACCTGCGCGCCGCCTCGCTGGCCCTGACCGACCGGTTCATCGCGGGCGTGGAAGCTGCCTGCGCCGATCTGACGCTGGTGACCCCGCGCGAGCACCACCTTCGCGGCAGTCAGGTGTCTTTCGCCCATCCCGAAGGCTACGCCATCATGCAGGCCCTGATTGCTGCCGGAGTGATCGGGGATTTCCGCGCGCCCGATATCCTGCGGTTCGGCTTCACCCCGCTGTACATCGGCGCGGCCGAAGTGGACGGCGCGGTGGCAATCCTGGGCCGGATCATGGCCACCAGAAGCTGGGACCGGCCCGAGTTCAAGCGCCGCTCGCGCGTGACGTGACCGCCATGGCCCCCGGCATCCGCCTTTACCGCCCCGAAGACCGCGCCGCCGCCAAGCTGGTCTATACCCGCG